>NZ_JBHSRW010000157.1:0-5377 GCF_042659205.1 Leucobacter soli | reverse complement strand
GCGCGCGACCGTCTCGGCGTCGACCGGGCTGTCCCCCTCGAACGTCGGATAGCCGTGGCGCAGCGTGAGGGCGACGCGGCCGGGCAGTTCCATGCCGAGGAACGGCGAGTTCCCGCTGCGGCCGTGCAGGCGGCCGAGGTCGAAGACGCTCGTCCCGGCCGGGTCGACGAGCACGAGGTCGGCGACCTGCCCGGCGTCGAGCGATGCCGGGTGACCCTCGAGCCGCCCGATCTCCGCGGGAACGTGCGAGAGCAGCCGCTCGAGCTCCGCCCAGCTCGTGTGCCCTTCGTTCACGAGGGCGAGCAGCGCGATCGGCAGCGCGGATTCGAGGCCCACCATGCCGAAGGCGGCCGCGTCCCACTCGCATTCCTTGGCCTCGGAGGGATGCGGTGCGTGGTCGGTCGCGATGATGTCGATGATGCCCTCGGCGACGGCCGCGCGCAGGGCGCGCACGTCCTCGTCGCGGCGCAGCGGCGGGTTCACCTTGTAGCGGGCGTCGTAGCTGCGAGCCAGCTCCTCGGTCAGGATCAGGTGGTGCGGGGTCACCTCGGCCGTCACCTGCACGCCGCGGGCCTTCGCCCAGCGCACGACCTCGACCGATCCCGCGGTCGAGAGGTGGCAGATGTGGAGGCGGGCGCCGATGTGCTCGGCGAGCAGCACGTCGCGGGCGATGATCGACTCCTCGGCGACCGCGGGCCAGCCCTTGAGCCCGAGCTCGCTCGAGAGCGCGCCCTCGTTCATCTGCGACCCCTCGGTGAGGCGGGGATCCTGCGCGTGCTGGGCGATCACGCCGTCGAAGGTCTTCACGTACTCGAGCGCGCGGCGCATGAGCAGCGGATCGTGCACGCACTTGCCGTCGTCGCTGAAGACGCGGACCGCGGCGCGCGACTGGGCCATCGCCCCGATCTCGCTCAGCCGCTCCCCCGAGAGATCCTCCGTTACCGCGCCGATCGGACGCACAGTGGCGTAGCCTGCCGCGTCGCCCAGTGCCTGCACCTGTTCGACGACGCCGGCGGTATCCTGCACCGGCATGGTGTTGGCCATCGCGAACACGGTGGTGAAGCCTCCCGCGGCGGCGGCGCGCGTGCCGGTCAGCACCGTCTCGCTCTGCTCGAAGCCGGGCTCGCGCAGGTGGGTGTGGAGATCCACCAGGCCCGTCATGGCGATCAGGCCGTCGGCCTCGATCACGCGCTCGCCGTCGTTCGCCTGAAGTCCGCCCTCAGCGTGGGCCTTGCGCTCAACGATGCGGCCATCGGCGATCCGCAGATCGACCGGGCCGGCAGCGGCGGGATCCTGCCCGCGCTCGGTGAGTTCCGCCGCGATCCTCGCGCCGCGGATGAGGATTCCGGGGTTGCTCATGCTTGTGTCTCTCTTTCACCGCTCAGGAGCAGATACAGGGCCGCCATGCGCACGGAGACGCCGTTCGCGACCTGCTCCAGCACCGTGGAGCGTTCGCTGTCGGCCGCGGCCGACGAGATCTCGAGGCCGCGATTCATCGGGCCGGGGTGCATGACGATAGTGCGTTCGGGCAGTGCGGCGAGGCGCCCGTCGTCGAGACCCCAGTTGCGCGCGTACTCGCGCTCGTTCGGGAAGAAGGCGGCGTGCATCCGCTCGCTCTGGATGCGGAGCATCATCACGACGTCGGGCGCGTCCTCGCGCAGCGCCTCGTCGAGCGAGTGCCGCACGGTCACCGGCCAGGTCCGTGCGCCGTAGGGCTGCAGGGTCTCGGGCGCGACGAAGGTCACGTGCGCACCGAGCGTCGTGAGCAGCCACAGGTTGCTGCGCGCCACGCGCGAGTGCGCCAGATCCCCGACGATGACCGCGCTCACGCCGTCGAGGTCGCGGCCCCGGCTGCCTGCAAGGTCCTCACCGAACAGCCGCCGGCGCATCGTGAAGGCGTCGAGCAGCGCCTGCGTGGGATGCTCGTGAGTGCCGTCGCCGGCGTTCAGCACGCCCGCATCGATCCAGCCGCTGCTCGCGAGGCGCGCGGGGGCGCCGGAGCCCGGGTGCCGGATCACGACCCCGTCGGCGCCGATCGCCTGCAGGGTCTGAGCGGTGTCCTTGAGCGACTCGCCCTTGCTGACGGAGGATCCCTTCGCGCTGAAGTTGATCACGTCGGCGCTCAAGCGCTTGGCGGCCGCCTCGAAGGAGATGCGCGTGCGGGTGCTGTCCTCGTAGAAGAGGTTGACCACGGTCTTGCCGCGCAGCGTGGGCAGCTTCTTCACCTCGCGCTGCTGGGTGGCCGCCATGTCCTCGGCGGTGTCGAGGATGCGCAGGGCGTCGTCCTTCGCGAGCGTGCGCGTGTCGAGCAGGTGCCTCATGCGCCGGCCCCCGCGCTCGAATCGGCCAGCGCGCTGATCGCGACCTCGTCGACGCCGTCGATCTCCTCGAGTCGCAGCGAGATGCGCTCGTTCTTGGCGCTCGGCAGGTTCTTGCCGATGTAGTCGGCCCGGATCGGCAGTTCGCGATGGCCGCGGTCGATCAGTGCGGCGAGTCGCACCGCCCTCGGGCGGCCGTGGTCGTTCAGCGCGTCGAGCGCCGCGCGCACCGTGCGGCCGGAGTAGAGCACGTCGTCGACGAGCACCACGGTCGCGCCGTCGATGCCTTCGACCGGCATCTCGGTGGGCTGAGACGGGCGGGTGGGGTTGTGGGCGAGATCGTCGCGGTACATCGTGATGTCGAGCTGATACGCCGGGATGTCGACGCCCTCGATCCGGGAGATGTTGGCTGCGATCCGCCTCGCGAGCAGAGAGCCCCGGGTCGGGATGCCGACGAGCACCAGGCCCTCGGCGCCTTTGTTCGCCTCGATGATCTCGTGCGATATGCGGGTGAGAGCCCGCGCGATCTCAGTGCTTTCGAGCACGATGCGCGCTGTCAATCCACCGCCCCCCTTCCGCGCCTCACCGGACGCCGTTAAAGAAGTGCTGTTTCAACCTGTTCAGTCTAGCGCATCGGCGGGGACCTCCGGCTCCGCATGCAGCGCGCCGAGCGGGAAGAAGACCAGGAATGCCACGAGCACGATCATCGCGGCGATGGTCGCCTGCACCCATGCAGAGCAGGACGGGCCCACCTTTCTCGCTCGCCTCTCGATCTGGCAGACTTCTCGCCTCGAGCCTCGGTCACGCCCCCGCGTGCAGCGCGATCTTGCCCAGCACCCCGTTCACGAAGCGCGCCGAATCATCGGTCGAGTACTCCTTGGCGAGTTCCACCGCCTCATCGATGGCGACGGCCGTCGGCACCTCGGGGTTGTGCAGGACCTCCCAGGCGCTGAGCCGCAGCAGGGCTCGGTCGACGTTCGGCATCCGATCCAGCGTCCACCCCTGCGCGTAGCTCGCGATCAGCTCGTCGATCTCGTCGCGGTGATCCGCGACACCATCGACGATCTCGCGCGCGTACAGCCACGAGGCCATGCGATCAGGCTCTCCTGCAGCCCGCTTCGCCTCGGCCTCGACGATGGCCTCGAGCCTCTCGCCGCGCACGTCGGCCTGGAAGAGCATGTCGAGCGCGCGCTTGCGCGCCTTCGTACGTGCAGACATTCAGTGTGCCGCGGCGCTCAGTCGTTGACGCGGCCGAGGTAGTCGCCCGTCCGCGTGTCGACCTTGACCCTGGTGCCGGTCTCGAGGAACAGCGGCACCTGGATCTCGGCGCCGGTCTCGACGGTCGCGGGCTTCGTGCCGCCGGTCGACCGGTCGCCCTGCAGACCGGGCTCCGTGTAGGTGATCTCGAGCACGACGCTCGCGGGCAGTTCGATGTAGAGCGGCTCGCCCTCGTGCAGCGCGATCTGCACGTCCTGGTTCTCGAGCATGAACTTCGAGGAGTCGCCCACGACGGCGCCCGAGACGGTCAGCTGGTCGTAGTCGCTCTTGTCCATGAAGACGAAGTCGGCGCCGTCCTGGTAGAGGTACTGGAAGTCGCGGCGGTCGACCGTGGCGGTCTCGATCTTCGCGCCCGCGTTGTAGGTCTTGTCGATGATCTTGCCCGAGACGACGTTCTTCTGCTTGGTGCGCACGAACGCACCGCCCTTGCCCGGCTTCACGTGCTGGAACTCGACCACGCTCCAGAGCTGGCCGGCCTCCTTGATGACGGTGCCGTTCTTGATGTCGTTCGAGGTTGCCATACGAGCTGTTCTCCGAGTTCTTCGAGGTGCGAGCGCGAAATCGCGCCGATCCAGTCTACATGGACGCATGATCCGTGAATCCGGACTCTATCTCATACCTCCGCCTAGGGTTCGTACAATCGGCATGCGCGCTCGTCCCGCCGCTCCTAGGATCACCCCATGCATATGCTCGTACGCACGCTGTGGCACTTCTTCTTCGTCGGAACGCGCGGGCCGCGGCTCCGCCTCGAGGCGGTCTCGCGCTCCCGCTTCCGGGTCTGGCCCACCGACCTCGACGCGCTCCGCCACATGAACAACGGGAAGTACCTCTCGATCATGGACGTCGCCCGCTTCGATCTGATCCAGCGCACCGGCGTGCTGCGGACCTTCAAGCAGGAGGGCTGGTACCCGGTCGTCGTCGGGCAGACCATCTCCTACCGCAAATCGCTAAACCCGTGGCAGCGATTCTGGATCGAGTCGAGGATCCTCGGCTTCGACGACCAGGCCGTGTACGTGGAGCAGCGCTTCGTGCGGCCCGATGCTCAGCGCCGCCCTGAAGTCCACGCGCGCGCGATCGTTCGGGCGAGGATCCTCCGCCGCACCGGGGGCGTCGTCCGCGTCGACGAGCTCATCGAGAAGGTCGGCGCGGATCGGTCCGACTTCCACGTCCCCGACGAGATCCTGGCGTGGGCAGGGGCCACGCGGCTTCCCTCCACCCGCGAGGACGCCACGAGCATCTGGTGATCGGCGGATCGGTGCGGCCGGGGATCATGCGCGCGGCGAGCGTGCGCCGAGGTGCGGGCCCTGGCTTCCGATCTCCCGAGCGGTGATCCGTATCGACCCGGCGTCGTAGACGTGACGAGCCGCGAGACGCCCCTCGGCGAGCATTCCGGCGAGCCAGGTGAAACTGCCCCGCCCGTCGCCGCCGTCCAGTGGCGCCTCCCCTTCGATCGCGCGCATCAGCTGCAGCATGAGCATCTCCGGCAGCGTCGCGTGCGGAGCGCTGTGCGTGAAGTTGAGACCGAGGGTCTCGGGTTCGGGCGACGCCGGGATCAGGCGAAGCGTCCACACCGCACCCGTGGCGGTGTTCTGCGCGACAGGGACCTGACCGCCGGGATCCGACGGTGCGAGATCGAGCAGGCCGAACTCCCTGGCGACCTCGGCGGCGAGCACGAGCGGACCGGGATCCGCCGCGAACGGGCTGCCCGGCCGCAGCGATGCCGCACGGAATGCCGCCTGCCAGGCCTCGGCGCCGAGCCCGTGAGGAGCCGGCACCGGTGC
>NZ_JBHSRW010000156.1:0-5405 GCF_042659205.1 Leucobacter soli | reverse complement strand
CCGCGGGCGGCGCACTCCCCGCAGGCGTCGCGAGCGGTGCGGGCGCCGACGGCCCCGCCCGTCGGCTCGTGATCACCTCCGGCGTCGCCGCCGGCACCTCGGTCCCGCTCGACGAGGACACGCTGACGATCGGCCGCAGCAGCGGCTCGAGCCTCGTGATCGTCGACGAGTACACGTCCACCTACCACGCCAGGCTCAGCCGCAACGGCGACCACTGGCTCCTCACCGACCTCGATTCCACGAACGGCACCAAGATGAACGGCGCCCGGGTCACCGGCACCGTCATCGCCCCCGCCAACACCCCCATCACCATCGGCACGACGACCTTCGAGCTGAGGCCGTAAGGGGATGAGCGGGTACGCGAGCGCCATCGGCTCCCATGTCGGGATGGTGCGGTCGAACAATCAGGATTCCGGCTACGCCGGGTACCGGTTGTTCCTCGTCGCAGACGGCATGGGCGGCCATGCCGGAGGCGACGTCGCCTCCGCTCTGACCGCGCAGGCGATGGCGCGGGTGGATGCCCCCCTGGCGCCACCGCACGACACCGGACCCGGGGAGCCTCGCGCTTCGGAGGATCCGGCCGGCGGCCCCGCGAACCCGGCGCTCGAGGATCCGAAGTCCGCGGCCGAGCTGCTGCGCAAGCAGCTGCTGCAGACCAACCGGATGCTGCGCTCCACCGTCGGCGATCGGCCGGAGCTCGCGGGCATGGGCACCACGTTCTCCGGTTTCATCACGGTCGAGGATCGGCTCGCCCTCGCCCACATCGGCGACTCCCGCCTCTACCTGCTGCGCGACGGCGCCTTCACGCAGATCACGAAGGACCACACCTTCGTGCAGCGCCTGGTCGACAGCGGGCGCATCACCGAGGAGGAGGCGAAGACGCACCCCCGCCGCTCAGTGCTGATGCGCGTGCTCGGCGACGTCGAGTCGCAGCCCGAGATCGATACCGCCGTCCTCGAGACACGGCCCGGCGACGTCTGGCTGCTCTGCTCCGACGGCCTCTGCGGCTACGTCGAGGACGAGGACATAGAGCGGATCCTCCGACGCCGCACCTCTCTGCAGGGCGCAGTCGACTCGCTCATCGACAAGAGCCTCGCCCATGGCGCCCCGGACAACGTCACCGTGGTCCTGGTCGAGACGCTGGCGGAACCGGATCAGGCCGACGAGCCGGCCGGCCCCCGCTTCGCCGGGTCCGCCGCCAACGAGGTTCCGGGCGGCGAGCCCGTGAGCACCGCCCGCACCCGCCTGCTCAGCCGCCGCCGGATCAGCCGCCGCGCGCAGCCCGTGGCCGAGAGCCACTTCGAGCCGCGCGTCGACGAGTATCTGAAGGAGCTGATCGCCGAGACGAAACGGCGCAACCGTCGCCGCCGGATCCTCGGCGCCCTCGCTCTCCTCGCGATCATCGCCGCCATCGCGGGCGCGCTGACGCTCGGCTACCAGTGGACCCAGACGCGCTACTTCGTCGGCACCGACGGCGAGACCGTGATCATCTTCCGAGGCGTGCAGCAGAACATCGGTTCGATCTCGCTGAGCTCCATCGCCGAGGACACCGAGATCCCGCTCTCCGCCCTCGACGGCAACGAGCAGCGGCAGGTCCAGCGCACGCTCAGCGCAGGCTCCCTCGAGGAGGCCCGCGACATCGTGACCCGGCTGGGGGTGCACGAATGACCGCGAACCCGACCGAGCCGCGCAGCTTCGACCGCACCCGTACGAGCGAGACGGTCCTGCAGCGGATCACCGCGATCCGCGCCCCGCGCCTGCTCCGCGGCCTGGAGCTCTCCCTGCTCCTCTTCGCCCTCGCGATCGGCGCGGCCGCCGTCGTGATCATCGACCTCACCGTCGTCGGCAGCCCGACCACTGCGCTGCTCCCCGCGGGCGCGCTGTTCGCCGTCGCCGTGATCGGGCTGCACATCGCGGTGCGCTTCCGCGCGCCCGACGCGGATCCGCTCATCATGCCGATCGCGACGATGCTCAACTCGATCGGCGTGGCGATGATCTACCGCATCGACCTCGATGCGGGCGCGATCGGGTGGGGGTCGACCTCCGTGCGGCAGCTCGTGTGGTCGACCATCGCCCTGGTCGCCGCGATCGTGGTGATCGCCGTGCTGCGCAACCATCTGGTGCTCTTTCGCTACACCTACCTGCTCGGCCTCAGCGCGCTGATCCTGCTCCTGCTGCCCATGTTCTTCGCACCGATCCAGGGCGCGCGGGTGTGGGTGCGGTTCGGCGAGTTCTCGTTCCAGCCCGGTGAGATCGCCAAGATCCTGCTGGCGATCTTCTTCGCCGGCTATCTCGTGCGCAACCGCGACGCGCTGTCGATGGTGGGCAAGAAGTTCCTCGGCATCCGGTTCCCGCGCGGCCGCGACCTCGGGCCGCTCATCACCTTCTGGCTGATCGCGATGGGCGTGCTCGTCTTCCAGCGCGATCTCGGCACGTCGCTCCTCTACTTCGGCCTCTTCCTCTCAATGCTTTACCTGGCGACGGGACGCGTCGGCTGGGTGGTCCTCGGTCTCGGCCTGTTCCTCGCCGGCGGCATCGTCGCGAGCCAGACGCTCTCGTACGTGAACGTGCGCTTCGTGAACTGGCTCGACCCGTTCGCCGACCCGCGCGGCGGCAGCTTCCAGCTGCTGCAGGGGCTCTTCGGCATGGCGAACGGCGGCATGACCGGCACGGGGCTGGGGCAGGGCTTCCCGGGCGACACCCCGGAGGCGCGGAGCGACTACATCATCCCGAGCCTCGGCGAGGAGCTCGGGCTGATCGGGCTGTTCGTCATCCTGGCCGCCTACCTCGTGCTCGTGGGCCGCGCGCTCCGCATCGGCTTCGCCGGGCAGGACGACTTCGGCAAGCTGCTCGCGGCCGGCCTCGGCTTCGCGATCGCGCTGCAGGTCTTCATCGTCGTCGGCGGCGTCACCCGCGTCATCCCCCTGACCGGCCTGACCACGCCGTTCCTCGCGGCGGGCGGCTCCTCCCTCGTCTCGAACTGGATCATCGTCGCGCTGCTGCTGCGCCTCTCGAACTCGGTGCGCAACCGACCGAAGCTGGTGATCCGCGCATGACCCGCCAGCTCAAAGCCCTGACGCGGGTCGTGTTCCTCATGTTCCTCGCGCTCTTCTTCGCGGTCACCATGATCCAGTTCGTGAACGCCGACGAGCTGCGCGCGAACGAGTACAACACTCGCACGCTCAAGAACAGCTACAAGGTGGAGCGCGGTTCGATCCTGGTCGAAGGCGAGCCCATCGCCTTCTCGACCCCGACCAACGACTCCTTCCGCTTCGAGCGGCAGTACGATCCGGGCAGGCTCTACGCCCCGGTCACCGGCTACTACTCGCGCCAGCAGGGCATGACGGGCCTCGAGGACGCGATGAACGAGGAGCTCTCGGGCACCAGCGGCTCGCAGTTCCTCACCCGGATCATGCGCACGCTCACCAACTCCGACCCCCAGGGCAGCTCGGTCGAGACGACGATCAGCGCGGCCGCGCAGACCGCCGCCGCGAAGGCGATGAAGGGCTACGACGGCGCCGTCGTCGCCCTCGACCCGAGCACGGGCAAGATCCTCGCGATGGTCTCGACGCCGGGCTTCGACCCGAACAAGCTCTCGTCGAACGACGACGCCGAGATCATCTCGAACTACCGCAAGCTCGACGCCGACGAGACGCGGCCGCTCGTCAACCGGGCGATCGCCGGGGACCTCTACCACCCGGGTTCGACCTACAAGCTGATCACCGCGGCCGCCGCGATCGAGAGCGGCGACTTCACGCCGAAGAGCACCTTCGACAATCCGGCCACGCTGCAGCTGCCGCAGTCGACGGCCGAGATGAAGAACTGGTCCCGCACCGCGTGCGGCTCGGGATCGAAGGTCACCCTGCAGCAGGCGATGGTCTACTCGTGCAACATCCCGATCGCCGAGATGGCGATGGAGATGGATCGCGATGCGGTTCCGGCCATGGCGCACGCGTTCGGCTTCGACCAGGAGCTCTCCGTCCCGCTCACGGTCACGCCGAGCACGTCGCCGCCGCTCCTCGACGATGCGCAGGTCGCGATCGCCTCGATCGGCCAGCTCGACGTCCGGGCGACCCCGTTGCAGATGGCGATGGTATCGGCGGGCATCGCGAACGAGGGCGTCGTGATGAAGCCGCAGCTCGTGAACCAGGTGATCTCGCCCGATCTGCGGATCGAGCAGGAGTTCGAGCCCGAGGAGTTCAGCACGCCGATCTCGCCCGAGACCGCGGACACGCTCGCGATGATGATGGAGCACGTCGTCGAGGATGCGGACGGCACGGGCCGTCTCGCCGCGATCGACGGCGTCCGGGTCGCCGGCAAGACGGGCACGGCCGAGAACGGTTTCGACGAGGACGGGACGGAACGGCCCTACACGCTCTGGTTCACGGGATTCGCGCCCGTCGAGGATCCGGAGATCGCGATCGCGGTCGTGATCGCGGACGGCGGCGGCGAAGCGCACGGGAATGCCGGGAGCTCGTACGACCTCCCCACAGAAGTTGGTAAGCAAGTGATGGAAGCGGTGTTGAAGCGATGAGACCGGTTGCAGGTGTGACTTTCGGCGGACGCTACGAGCTCAGCTCGAGGATCGCGGTCGGCGGCATGGGCGAGGTCTGGAAGGCCAACGACAGCATCATCGGTCGTTCGGTCGCCATCAAGATCCTCAAGGACGAGTACATGGGGGATCCCGGCTTCCTCGAGCGCTTCCGCGCCGAGGCCCGGCACGCCGCCCTCGTGAACCACGAGGGCATCGCCAACGTCTTCGACTACGGCGAGGAGCAGGGCTCGGCCTACATCGTGATGGAGCTGGTGCCCGGCGAGCCGCTCTCGGCGATCATCGAGCGCGAGGGCCGCCTGCCCGCGGACCGCGTGCTCGGCATCGTCGCGCAGACGGCGACCGCGCTGCAGGCCGCGCACGACGCCGGCCTGGTGCACCGCGACATCAAGCCCGGGAACCTCCTGATCACGCCCGAGGGCCGCGTGAAGATCACCGACTTCGGCATCGCCCGCATCGCCGACCAGGTACCGCTCACGGCCACCGGCCAGGTGATGGGCACGGTGCAGTACCTCGCGCCCGAGCAGGCGAGCGGTCACACGGCGACGCCGGCAACCGACATCTACTCGCTCGGCATCGTGGCCTACGAGTGCCTCGCCGGCAAGCGCCCCTTCACGGGCGAGTCGCAGGTCGCGATCGCGATGGCGCAGATCAACGACGCGCCCCCGCCCCTGCCGGCCGAGATCCCCGAGCCCGTGCAGCGGCTCGTGCTCGCCTGCCTCGACAAGGATCCGCAGGCCAGGCCGGCGAGCTCCGCGAAGCTCGCACAGGCGGCTGCGGCGCTGCATCGCGGCAATGTGGCGCTCGCGGCGAGCTACGTCCCGCAGATCTCGGGCGCGGCCGCCGCGACCTC
>NZ_JBHSRW010000155.1:0-5423 GCF_042659205.1 Leucobacter soli | reverse complement strand
CGCGCTCCGGGGTGCCGGGATCGACCACGATGAGGTCGGTCCCCTCCTGCGCCGCGGCCAGTGCGGCCTGCGGGCCGGGCACCGGGATCGGGCGGGCGTTCGGGTTCCAGGCCTGCATCGTGTCGACGGAGCCGAACACCGGCATGGTGCGGCGGCCGTCCGGGCCGGCGACCGTCACGATCGAGAGCTCCTGGGTCTTCTCGACCGTGCGCCCCTCGGGCGTGACCCCGATGTCGCCGGCCTCCGCGAGCAGCGGGATCAGGACGCGGCAGTGAGACAGCGCGAGGAGCGCATCGGCGTGCGCCTCCGCGAGCGCCGCCCGATCCCCCGCGGCGGCGGCCGCGCGGACCCGCTCCACCCCGGTGCGGAGCTCCGGCGGGCAGGCGCCGTCGTCGGCGGCGAAGGCCGTGCCGTGGTGGTCGAAGGTGCGGCCGGCCCAGGGGAAGCCCGCGGAGTCCTCCGCGCCCCCGGCTACGAGGCTCGCCGGAACACCGGTCGAACGCGGGGCGTCGCCCGTCGCCGGGAGCTTCTCGATCGCCAAGTGGAGGACCTAGCGTCCTGCAACATCCAGGGCTGCGGGCAGCGTGAACGCGCCCGCGTAGAGCGCCTTGCCGACGATCGCGCCCTCGACGCCGTGGGGCACGAGCTCGCGCAGTGCGGCGAGGTCGTCGAGGCTCGAGACGCCGCCCGAGGCGACGACCGGGCGGTCGGTTCGCGCGCAGACCTGCTTCAGCAGTTCGACGTTCGGGCCGCGCAGGGTGCCGTCCTTCGTCACGTCGGTCACGACGTAGCGCGGGCAGCCGGCGGACTCCAACCGGTCCAGCACCTCCCACAGGTTGCCGCCCTCTTCGGTCCACCCGCGCGCCGCGAGAGTCTCGCCGCGCACGTCGAGGCCGACCGCGATCAACTCGCCGTAGCGGGCGATCACCGCGGCCGTCCACTCCGGGTTCTCGAGCGCGGCCGTACCCAGGTTCACGCGCTTGGGACCGAGCTCGAGCGCGGCCTCGAGGCTCGCGTCGTCACGGATCCCGCCCGAGAGTTCGATCTTCACGCGCTTGGACTGCTTGATCACCTTCCGCAGCAGCGCGGCATTGCTGCCGCGGCCGAAGGCGGCGTCCAGGTCGACGAGGTGGATCCACTCGGCGCCCTGCTCGATCCAGTCGAGCGCGGCGTCGACCGGGCTGCCGTAGTTCGTCTCGGTGCCGGCTTCGCCCTGCGTGAGCCGCACGGCCTGACCGTCGGCGACGTCGACCGCCGGGAGCAGTTCGAGCTTGGGGCTGTTGTTGAGTGTGGTCATCTCGGGGTGTTCTCCATTACGTGGCTAGAGGGAGTCGATCCAGTTGCGCAGCAGGCGGATACCCGCGTCGCCGGACTTCTCCGGGTGGAACTGAGTCGCCGAGAGCGGCCCGTTCTCGACTGCGGCGACGAACCGCTCGCCGTGCTCTGCCCAGGTCACGAGGGGACGGGTCGCCTCAGTCCTGCCCTCGAGCGTCCACTCGGTCGCGGCGCAGCTGTGCACGAAGTAGAAGCGCTCGTGCTCGATCCCTCGGAAGAGCACGGAGTCCTCGGGCGCGTCGACTGTGTTCCAGCCCATGTGCGGGAGCCGATCGGCATGCAGCTCGCGCACGATCCCGGGCCACTGACCGAGGCCCTCGGTCTCGGCGCCGCGCTCGACGCCCCGCTCGAACAGCACCTGCTGCCCGACGCAGATGCCCAGCACCGGTCGGCCACCGGCGAGGCGGCGATCGATCAGTTCATCGCCCCGCACCGCGGTCAGCTGCCGCATGACCGCGTCGAAGGCGCCGACGCCCGGAACCAGCAGGCCGTCGGCGGCGAGCACCGCGTCCGGGTCCCGCGTCAGCTCGACCTCGGCACCCGCGGATTCGAGCGCCTTCACCGCGGAGTGGACGTTTCCCGAGCCGTAGTCCAGCACGACGACGGCCTTCCGCGCGGCTGTGTCGGTCGTCGGCGAGGAGGTGCTCGTCAGCGGAGCTGCGTCCGGCTGCGTAGCTGCGGTCACAACGCGCCCTTGGTGCTGGGCACCCCGGTCACGAGCGGATCGAGCGCCTTGGCCTGGCGGAACGCGCGCGCAAAGGCCTTGAACTCCGCCTCGGCGATGTGGTGCGGATCCCGGCCCTCGATGAGCCGCACGTGCACCGTGAGCCTCGCGTTCAGCGTGAGCGCCTCGAAGAAGTGGCGGACCATGCTGCCGGTGAAGTGACCGCCGATGAGGTGGAACTCGAACCCGGCGGGCTCGCCCCCGTGCACGAGGTAGGGGCGGCCCGAGATGTCGACGACCGCCTGCGCGAGCGCCTCGTCGAGCGGCACCAGCGCGTCGCCGTAGCGGCTGATGCCGCGCTTCTCCCCGAGCGCCGCGAGCAGCGCCTGGCCGAGCAGGATGCCGGTGTCCTCGACCGTGTGGTGCACGTCGATGTCGATGTCGCCCTCGGCGCGCACCGTGAGGTCGGTCAGCGAGTGCCGTGCGAATGCGGTGAGCATGTGGTCGAAGAACGGCACGCCGGTGGCTACGTCGGCCTCTCCGGTCCCGTCGAGGTCGACGCTCAGGCTGATCTGCGACTCGCTCGTGGCGCGCTGCAACGAGGCGGTGCGGGAGGTGCTGCTCATGGCCTCTAGCCTACCGGGGCGCGAGGGCGGCGATCGCCTCGATGAGCACGGTCGTCTCGGTCTCGGTTCCCGCGGTGAGGCGCAGGTGGCCGGGTATCCCCAGGTCGCGGATGAGGATCCCCTGGGCGCGGAGCGTCTCGAACACCGCAGTGGGGTCGGCGAAGCCGCCGACGAGCAGGAAGTTCGCTCCGGACTCGTGCACGAGATAGCCGAGCGCCGTGAGCGCGGCGGCGAGCCGGTCCCGCTGGGCGCGGATGTCGGCGACCGTGGCGAGCATCTCGCCGGAGTGGCGGATCGCGGCCTGCGCTGCGGCCTGGGTCAGCGCGGAGAGGTGGTACGGCAGGCGGACGAGACGCAGCGCGTCGATGACCGCCGGATCGGCGGCCAGATAGCCGAGACGCACGCCGGCGAAGGCGAAGGCCTTGCTCATGGTGCGCGAGACGAGCAGGCGCGGGCGACCGGGCAGCAGCGTGATCGCGCTCTCCCGCTCGGCGTCGAACTCGTGGTAGGCCTCGTCGACGATGAGGATGCCGTCGAACGCGTCGTAGGCGGCGAGCACCGTATCGAGGTCGAGGGGCGTGCCGGTCGGATTGTTCGGGCCGCACAGGATCGCGATGTTCGGCCGGTGCTCCCGCAGCGCCGCGGCGACGAAGTCGGGCGTCAGCGCGTAGTCGGCGGGGCGCTCGACCGGGCGCCATGCCGTGTCGGTGCCGTCGGCGAGCAGCGGGTACATCGAATACGTGGGTGTGAAGCTCAGCAGGGTGCGGCCCGGGCCGCCGAACGCCTGCAGCACCTGCTGCAGCACTTCGTTCGATCCGTTCGCGGCCCAGAGCTGCTCCGCGGTGAGCCCGTGGCCGAGGTAGCCGGCGAGCGCGGCGCGCAGCTGGAGGAAGTCCCGGTCCGGGTACCGGTTCACGCCCCGCACGGCCTCGGCGAGGGAGGCCGCGATGTCGGCGACGACCGCCTCCGGTAGCGGATGGGTGTTCTCGTTGACGTTCAGGCTGACCGGCACCGGATCCTGCGGGGCGCCGTACGGCTGCTTGCCGACGAGGGTGTCACGGAGGGGCAGATCGCTCAGGCTGGTCACCGGATCAGTCTAGGGCGCTCGGCGTTCGGACGAGTCAGGCGTCGATACCCAGGTCCTCCGCGCTGACGACTCCGGGGGCATCGCTGTAACGGAGCGGCACAGCGATCGCCTGGCCGGCCTGGACGTCCGAGCTCTCGAGCTGGTTCAGCCGCACGATATCGGCGATCACATCGCGCGGATCGGACGAGGGGTCGAGCGTCGTGGCGACCGACCAGAGCGAATCCCCCGACTGCACGACGACGTAACCGAAGTCGACATTGCCGAAGTCGGCCCCGCCTGCGGCATCCGACGCCGCGGCCCGGGTGGCGCCGAACAGCGCCGCAGCCGCGACCAGGCCGGCGACGAGCAGCGCGATCAGCAGACCGAGCACCACGCGCCCGCGCCGGGTGATCCGGAGGCGGGTGCGATCCCGGACGTCGGTGTCAGTGTCGGTGTCGACGGCGGCGTCAACGGCGCGCAGGTAGACGCCGTGTGCGGTATGCGATGCGGTCATGATCGCTTCCTCTCGCTCTCGGTGTTCGATCTGTCGGGCGTTCGATCCGCGGACCGTTCGATCCATGGACCCTTCGGAACCCTTCACCTCGAACATCTGTTTCGAATCTATCTTCGATTAATCGAAAACTCAACCCCTCATCGAATTTCTGTTCGGAACCATTCGAGCGACACTCGAACACATGTTTGCCGATATTCGATTCGGACGGCTACGCTTTCTCCATCGGCACGAGTGAACCACCACCCACCGACATTCATGTTTCACCGCAGAATTCCGCCGAACCCGAGGGGGCAGAGATGGTCGCACCGGATGGCACGCCGACGCTCAAGAAGTTGAGCGAGAAGCAGCAGGCGATCCTCGAGTTCATCTCGCGCTCCGTCGAGACCCGGGGTTACCCGCCGTCGATGCGCGAGATCGGCGATGCAGTCGGGCTCTCCTCCCTCTCGAGCGTCACCCACCAGCTCAGCCGCCTCGAACTCGCCGGCTACCTGCGCCGCGACCCGAACCGGCCGCGCGCGCTCGAAGTGCTCGTGGAGCCGGCGAGCACCAGCCAGGCCCTCGCCGACGCGCCCGCCGTGCAGGCTGAGGAGACCGCGTACGTCCCGCTCGTCGGCCGCATCGCCGCCGGCGTGCCCATCACGGCCGACCAGCAGGTCGACGAACTGGTCCCGCTCCCCCGCGCGCTCGTCGGCGACGGTCAGCTCTTCATGCTCAAGGTCGTCGGCGACTCCATGATCGACGCAGCCATCTGCGACGGCGATTTCGTCGTGGTCCGGCAGCAGCGAGACGCCGAGAACGGCGACATCGTGGCGGCCATGCTCGACGGAGAGGCGACGGTCAAGGTCTTCCGCCGCCGCGACGGCCACACCTGGTTGCTCCCGCGCAACAGCGCCTTCGAGCCGATCCTGGGCGACTACGCCGAGGTGCTCGGCCGGGTCGTCGCCGTCTTCCGCTCGGTCTGAGGCCGCTCGGTCTGAGGCCGCTCGGTCCGAGGCCGGGGCGCGACTCCGGTCCCCCTATGCCAGGGGATCCCGCGCCAGCAGTCCCAGCTCGCGCAGCACCGCGAGCACCTGCGCGTGCCGGTTGAACGTGTAGAGGTGGATCGACGGCGCCCCGCCGGCCAACAGCTCGCGAGCCAGCTCGACGGTATGCGCAACGCCGAGCTCCGGCGCCGTACCCCCGGCCGCCTCGAGCGCGCGCGCCAGACCTGCGGGCGCC
>NZ_JBHSRW010000154.1:0-5441 GCF_042659205.1 Leucobacter soli | reverse complement strand
AGCTAAGGCTGACAGCGCCGATGGTACTGCACTCGGGAGGGTGTGGGAGAGTAGGACACCGCCGGACCTCTTCATGAAAAGGGTCGTTCAGATGGTAGTTGACCAGTTACTGGTCCTGCCTCTGGGCGGCCCTTTTCTCATTTCAGGAGTCGAATGATGAGCCGACAAGACGATTCGCGCGATGACGATCGCCGCGACCGGAACCGCGGGGGCGACGACCGCGGGCGGCGCGCATACGGTGACCGGAGCCAGGCGGATGGCCGCGGGCGAGGCGGCTACCGTCGCGACGATGCCGACCGACCCCGTCGCCGCGATGACGAGTCGGCTCGACGACGCCCCGACGATCGGCCCCAGCGCCGCGACGGAGATCGCCCCCAGCGTCGTGATGGAGACCGATCCCAGCGCCGCGACGGCGGTGCCCAACGCGGCGATGGCGAGCGTCGGTACGGCGGCAATGGCGATCGACCGCAAGGTCGCGGGGGCGAGTTCCGTCCCCGTCGCGCTGATGGGGGTCGACCGCAGCGGCAGGATCGCGGAGACGGAGAGTTCCGCCCTCGCCGGAACGAGGGGCAGGATCGCAGCAGGAGCGACGGTCCGCAGCGTCGAGACGGCGACCGTCCGCAGTACCGTGATGGCGACCGTCCGCAGTACCGGGATGGTGATCGGCCTCAGCGCCGGGATGGTGATCGGCCGCAGTACCGGGACGGCGGATACCGTCCCCGGCGGGAGGACGATCAGCGCGATCGGCGTGACGGCGACCGCTCCGGCCGGGACGGCCACTATCGGGACCGCCCGCGTCGGGATGGCGAGTACCGGGACCGTCGGGACGGGGATCGTCCTCGTCGCGACGGTGAGTACCGCGGCCGACGGGAGAACGATCGTGAGACCTACCGCGGGCGGCAGGATGGCGACCGTCCTCGTCAGGACGGGCAGTACCGTAGCCGGCGGGAGGGGGAGTTCCGCGAGCGGCGGAACGACGATCGACCTCGCAGGGAGGACGGTTACCGCGACCGTCGAGACGGCGGCAGGCCTCACCGGGATGGAGACCGTCCGCAGCGGACCGCCGGAGGAGTCGGACGCGGGGGCACTCGCGGCGGCGGGCGCAGCGATCGTGGCGGCAGCGGCCGGGAGTTCAGCGAACTCGAGCGGTTGCAGCACGAGCTCCGCCCGGTACGGGCCGAGCACGATGACCCGGAGATCCCGGACTACATCGAGGCGAAGGATCTCAACCCGGGCGCGCGGAACGAGCTGAAGACGCTGCAGGCGGAGACTGCCGAATTGGTCGCACGCCATCTCGCGATGGTCGCGGACCTGATCGATGACGACCCCGAGCTCGCGCACCTGCATGCCATTTCGGCGAGTCGACGCGCAGGCCGGATCCCGGTGGCCCGCGAGGCTCTTGCGGCAACCGCGTACCGCATCGGCGATTACGCGCTCGCGCTCCGCGAACTGCGCACGCACCGCAGGCTCAGCGGCGACCAGGGAAACATCGCACTGATGGTCGAAGCGGAACGGGCGCTCGGCCGACCGCAGAAGGGTCTTGAGACCGGCCTCGAAGCAGACACGACGAAGCTCAACGCCACCCAGCGTGTGCAGCTGGCCATCGCCATGTCCGGTGCACGGTTGGACCTCGGTCAGACCCAACAGGCCCTCTTCGAACTCGAGGTCCCCGAACTCGATCCGAATCGGGCCTTCGCCTACAGCCCGGAACTCTTCGCCGCCTATGCGGCGGTGCTGGAGGATCTGGGCCGCGACGCCGAGGCCGCCGATTGGCGCGAACGCGCCGAACGCGCCGAATCCGCGCTGAACGCGCAGTCCGCCGCGTCGGATCAGCTCGAGGTGATCGAAGTCATCGAGCAGGATCTCGCCCCCGAACAGGCTCCCGCACCCGAGTGGGCCGAAGCCGGAGCCTCCGAGGCCGGTGCCTCCGAAGCCGGTCCTTCCGAAGCTGAAGTCTCCGAATCCGGGTCCTCCGGCGGTGAGCCCGATGGAGTCGCCGCCCTCCACGACGAGGCCGCCGAGGGCGGCGAACCCCCGACCGAGGCAGCCGAGTAATGGCGCTCTTCGGACGACGGTCGACACCGGCCGGCCCCGCGCCGCTCGAAGGCGCCGAGCTGCTGCTCGCCGACCTGGACGGCGTCGTCTACCGGGGGAAGCAGGGCATCCCCGGTGCGGTCGAGCAGCTGAACCGAGCGGCCGACGGGACACGCCGTCTCGGATACGTCACCAACAACGCCTCGCGCACCGATGAGGCCGTCGCCGCGCAGCTGCGCGAACTCGGCCTGCACGCCGAGGCCGGTGACGTGGTGACCAGCCCGCAGGCCGCGGCCGCGCTGCTGAGCCGGACGGTGCCGCGCGGCTCGACCGTGCTCGTGATCGGAGGCGACGGACTCGTCGACGAACTGCAGAAGGCCGGGTTCTCGATCACCCGCAGCGCCGAGGACTCGCCTGCCGCCGTCGTGCAGGGCTTCGCCCCGGAGATCGGCTGGAAGGACCTCGCGGAGGCCGCCTTCGCCCTCGCCGAGGAACCCGGTCGCGAGCCCCTGCCCTGGATCGCGACCAACACCGACTGGACCTTCCCGCTCGAACGCGGTCTCGCCCCCGGCAACGGTACGCTGGTCTCCGCCGTCCACACCGCAGTGCAGCGGCTCCCGGTCTTCGCAGGCAAGCCCGAGACGCCGATCTTCGAGACCGCCTTCGAACGCTTCGGATCCCGCCAGGCGCTGATGCTCGGCGACCGGCTCGATACCGACATCAAGGGCGCACGCGCCGCCGGCATCCGCTCGGCGCACGTCCTCACCGGGGTCGACCGCCCCAAGCAACTGGTCGCCGCCTCCGCCGACATGCAGCCCGACTACATCATCCAGAGCATCGACGAACTGCATCTGCCGTATCCGGAGACCGTCATCGAGAAGGACGGCACGGCCCGGGTCGGCGCCGCTCGCGTCCGCATGAACGGCCATGCCGCCGAGATCCTGCACGCCGGGAACGAGCCGATCGAGCTGCTCCGCGCCGGCTGCGCTGCGATCTGGGGATCGGGGCTCGCGATCTACGGACTCCAGATCCCCGAAGCGATCTACGCCGATCATTGGCGCTGATGCCGACGTCGGTGGAGCCGGATACGCTGGAGACATGACCGAATCCGCTGAGACGACACCGGCCGTGAGCACCGGCGCCGGGGCCGAGCCATCCGACGGTGCGCACGATGCAGGCGATCCGTCGACCGCCGGCCTGCTCGGTGCTGATGGTTCGCAGGCCGAGGGCCTGCTCAGTGCTGATGGCTCGCAGACCGAAGGCCTGCTCAGCCGCCTCGAGGTGATCGATTCGCAGCCGATCGGGCAGCGCGCCGCCGGCTTCGATCAGCTCGCGGAAGAGCTGCTGTCGGAGTTGCAGCGCAGCGATCACGAGGGTGAGCAGTAGCGTGACCGGAACGCAGCCCGAGCGAGGGACGGGGCCGATGCGGCTCGACGTCGCGCTGGCCGAGCGCGGACTCGCGCGCTCGCGCAGTCGGGCTGCGGAGCTGATCGCGTCGGGACGCGTCAGCGTCGACGGCGAGATCGCGACGAAGGCCGGCGCCCGAGTGGCCGGTGCATCCGAGCTTCGGATCGCGGACGGGGACGTCTACGTGAGCCGGGCGGCGCACAAGCTGCTCGCCGGGCTCGACGGTTTCGGCGTGACCGTCGAAGGGCGGCTGGCGCTCGACCTCGGAGCCTCGACCGGCGGTTTCACCCAGGTGCTGCTCGAACGCGATGCGCGCGAGGTCATCGCGCTCGACGTCGGGCACGGACAGCTCGTCCGGGAGCTGCGGGAGGATCCGCGCGTCCGCGTCGTAGAGGGATGCAACGCTCGGGAGCTGGACCGCGCGAGACTCGCGGAAGCAGCGGGTACCCCCGAGCCGCCGAGCCTCGTCGTCGGGGACCTCTCCTTCATCTCCCTCACGCTGGTCCTCTCCGCGATCGCGGCGATCGCGGCTCCGCGCGCCGAGCTGATCCTGCTGATCAAGCCGCAGTTCGAAGTCGGCAGGCAGGGCATCCGGAACGGTATCGTGGTCGACCCCGAGCTGGCGCAGGCCGCGGTGGACCGCGTCGTCGCCTGCGCGACCGGGCTCGGCTTCGTCGACGGCGGCGTCATCCCGTCTCCGATCACGGGTGAGCACGGCAACCACGAGTTCTTGGCATACTTCTTCAGGGAGGCGAGCACGGCATGAGCGAACGGCGGATCCTGGTGGTGTCGCACACCGCCCGCGTCGAGGCGATCGAGGCCACGGTCAGCGTCGTGGAGGCGCTGCGCGCCGCCGACGTGATCCCGGTCATGCCTGCGAGCGACCGTGCGGAGTTCGCTCCCCACCTCGCGCCGGAGCGCACGGAGGAGCTGGGCGGCGCGTCCGGCGTGACGGTCGACGAACTGGAAGTGGCCCTCGTCCTCGGCGGCGACGGCACCATCCTGCGCGCGGCCGAGGTGCTGCGCGGCTCCCGCTGCCCGATCCTCGGCGTGAATCTCGGGCACGTCGGCTTCCTCGCCGAGACCGAGTCGCACGATCTGGAGTTCACGGTGCGGCGCGTGCTGGCCGGTGCCTACACCGTCGAGGAGCGCACCACGCTCGACGTGCGCGCCACCGTCGAGGGCGAGGTGATCGCAGACACCTGGGCCGTGAACGAGGCCAGTGTCGAGAAGCTCGGACGGATGCTCGAGGTCGCGGTCGGCGTGGACGGGCGACCATTGTCATCGTTCGGCTGCGACGGCGTCGTGCTCTCGACGCCGACGGGGTCGACCGCGTACTCCTTCTCCGCCGGCGGACCCGTGGTCTGGCCCGCAGTGCAAGCACTGCTGATGGTGCCGCTCGCGGCGCACGCCCTGTTCAACCGTCCACTCGTCGTCGGGCCCGAATCCGTCCTCTCGGTCGAGATCCTGCCTGAGAGCGGCGGCCTCGGTGTGCTCTGGTGCGATGGGCGCCGGCGCACCGAGCTGCCGGTCGGTGCAGTCGTCGAGGCGCGGCGTTCGCAGCTGCCGCTTCGGCTCGCCCGTATCGACGAGGCGGTCTTCACCGATCGGCTGGTCCGCAAGTTCCACCTGCCCGTGGCCGGCTGGCGCGGAGCGGCGACTGGGCGGTCGCAGTGATCGAGGAGCTGAGGATCAGAGACCTCGGCGTGATCGCCGAGGCGACGCTCGAGCTCGGGCCGGGCTTCACCGCGATAACCGGTGAGACTGGCGCAGGCAAGACCATGGTGGTCACCGCGCTCGGCCTCCTGATGGGGGAGCGCGCCGACTCCGGGGCCGTGCGCAGCGGTGCGGACGCCGCCCGCGTCGGTGGCCTCGTGCGCACGCACGACGCGGAGGTCTCCGAGCTCGTCGACGAGGCAGGGGGAGCCCTGGAGGACGGCGACCTCGTGCTCTCCCGGACGGTGAGCGCGGAGGGCCGGAGCCGTGCGAGCGTCGGCGGC
>NZ_JBHSRW010000153.1:0-5457 GCF_042659205.1 Leucobacter soli | reverse complement strand
CGGCCGTGCGGACGCTCACCAAGGCGCAGCGCGCCCACCTCGCGCACCTCGACCGGCTCGAAGCGGCCGAGGCGGCGCTGGGCGAACTCCACGGCACCGCATCCTCGGACGGGTCGGACGTGGCCTGGGCGGATCCGGAGGCGACCGAGCGTCAGCCGCTGACGGTCACGAACGATCAGCGCCGCGACCTCGCCGACGTGCCGGTCCGCCTGCAGATCGCGCACACGCCAGAGGTCCCGGCCGACACCTTCGCGCTAGCCACGTCGCGCAGCGTGCCGGTGCCCTTCGAGATCGAGACCTGGGCGCCGGGCGGCACCTCGGTCGTCTGGGCGAAGCTCGACGAACTCCCGAAGCGCTCGTCGCAGGTCGTCTGGGCCTACTTCGGGGGCCGGGGCGCGACGACGAACGACCCGCGCGACGTCTGGAGCCGGCAGTTCGCGCTCGTGGAGCACTTCGCGAACAGCGCGAGCTCCGGAGACGTGCTCGTCGACGCGACCGGGCGTGCGGCCGGCACGCTCGTCGGCGCCGACCTGGAGTCCGCCAGCGGCTCCGCGGCCGGACTCACCGGCGGCGGAACGGCTCGCTTCGACGGATCGCGGCTGCAGTACGGCGGCAACATCGGCAAGAACACCCGCGAGTTCACGCTGTCGGTCGTCCTCAGCATGACCCCGGAGGACGTCGCCGGGCTCACCGGCGGCATGGGAACGCTGGTCGCGCGCAAGGCGGCGGGCGAGGACGACCCGGCGCTGCAGCTCGGCATCCGCAAGGCCGACGGGCTCGTGCAGACGCTCACCCCCTTCGGCAGCGCGACCTCCTCGCTCGCGAAGGACGGCGAACCGCACCTCGTCACGATGACCTTCGACGGTCTGACCTACGCTGTGTATCTCGACGGCGTCGAGGTCCACTCGGCCATGGGCGAGGGGCGTCAGTTCCCGAACCTCCCGGGCGTCCCGCTGACGATCGGCGACCTCGAGGTGGACCCGGAGGACCCGAACCGTCTCGTCGCGCCCTTCCGGGGCACGGTCGACGAGGTCTGGATCGCGACCGACGAGTTCATCCCCGAACTCGACGCGTTCCGCGCCGACAACTACTTCGGCGACGCGGTCTCGAGCGGGAAGCGCGAGAAGCGGGCCGAGGACGAGCTCGTGCTGGCCCTCGGGCGGCCGGGCAACGGCGCCGCCGTCGAGGCCGGTGAGGTCGAGGTCTTCGGATCCGTGTCGAAGCGCGCCGAGCTCGCCGCGACGATCGACGGTGAGACCGTGTTCTCGCAGCGGGTCGACGCGGGCACCTTCACCGTGCAGGTCCCTGTCATGAAGACCGGGGCCGAGATCGAGGTGGTGTTCACCGCGACCTCCACCGCGGAGGGCGGCCCGGTCTCCGAGCCCGTCACCCTGACGCTCGACGTCACCGACACGATCGCGCCGGCGGTGCCGATCACGAGCGCCGAGAAGCCGGCGAACGCGCCGCTCGAACTCCAGGTCACTCCGCGGACCGAGCTGCCGGAGCGGGTCCGGGCGCAGTTCTACGCGAACGAGTCGGTCGCGCTCGGCGCCGGCAACGTCGTGGTGCGCACCGGGTCGACGGAGGATCGAGTTCCCGACGCGCTGACACCGACGAGCGGCACCGTCACCACGGAGACGTCGCCGACGACGGTCGGCGAGGATCGCAACCCCTACCAGATCTACCGCATCGCCCTCACGGAGGAGCAGGCCGCCGAGAACGAGTGGCACTTCTCCTGGCGCGGCACGGCAGACGCCCGCACGGTGTCGGCCTGGGTCTGGAACACCGAGACCGCGAAGTGGGCGCTGAAGGAGGCGAACGCGGATCCGGAGGGCCGGACCGTGAACCTCGACGTGCGGGCGACCGACGCCGACCGCGCCGTCGACGGCAGCCGGACGCTCACGGTGCTGATCTGGCGCGGCCTCACCGAGGAGCCCTGGGCCCAGGGTTCGGACTTCGACGGGCGCGTCCCGTCGGCCGACGACTACGACTGGTCCTTCAACCACGTGGGCGACACCCAGCTCTACACGGAGGCCACCCCGTGGACGATGACCGAGCAGTTCGAGTACATCCGCGACAGCGCCGAGGCGCGCAAGACGGCCATGGTCATCCAGGCCGGCGACTGGGTGAATCGCGAGGAGTACGAGGACGAGTGGCAGTGGAAGAGCGCGGAGCCCTCGGCGAAGATCCTCGAACAGGCCGGGCTGCCGTTCGCGATCTCGTGGGGCAACCACGACTACAACGAGCGGTACAACGGGCGGCAGCTGCTGCCGAAGTACTTCCCGATGGAGCGCTTCGCAGGGAGCCTGGAGGGTTCGCCCTGGACCTTCGGGGGCAGCAACGACATCGACAACTACTACTACACGGGTGAGATCGCGAACGCGAAGATCCTCTGGCTGCAGCTGGGCTACTGGTCGGCCGAGCGCGACGACCACCCGGGCATCGCGTGGGCGAAGAGCGTGATCGAGGCGCACCCCGAGTACACCGTGATCCTCTCGACGCACCACCACCTCTGGGCGCGCGACGTGGAGGCACCGTACTCGAACCCGCGCGTCAACACGCTCCTCGTCGATCCGTATCCGAACGTGAAGCTCGTGCTGAGCGGCCACCAGTCGGGCACCTTCGTATCCTCCCGCGTCAACGATCACGGGGTGCGCACCTACGGCATCCTGACCGATTACCAGACCCGGGCCTGGGGCGGGCACGGATACCTGAAGAACCTGAGCGTGGACGCCGAGAACGGGCTCATCTACGTCAACACCTACAGCCCCTGGCTGCAGCGGACGACATCGGAGGGCCGCTGGAGCCAGCCGATCCCGCTCACCGAGGCGGAGGGCTACCACGGCGAGAACTCCGAGAACTACGTGATCGAGCTCGATCTCGGCGGCAGCCAGACGCGCACCCTCGACACCGCACGGATCACCTTCGCCGCGGGCGCCCCGGAGGCGCTCGGGGAACCGATCGACCTCGTCGGCGACGAGCTCGGCTCGGTCGAGTTCTCCCCGGAGCTCGATGCGGACCAGGAGTGGTACGCGGTGCTCACCGACACTTCGGGGAACTCGACGGCGTCGAAGAGCAGCGTCATCCGGCGCGTGGCCTCGCACGCCATCGACTACGATCTCGCCGGCGGCACGCTGGGCGAGCAGTCGAACCCCGTCGTCTACTCCTCCGATGATGCGGCCATCGCTCTGGCGAACCCGACGCGCGCCGGCTACACCTTCCTCGGCTGGACCGGGACCGACCTCGCCTCGCGCAGCACCGAGGTGACGATCCCGGCAGGTTCCAGCGGGGATCGCAGCTACACCGCGCACTGGGAGCTGACCGAGTATGCGCTCGAGTACGATCTCGCCGGCGGGTACCTCAGCGGATCGAACCCGCGGAGCTACACCGCGGAGTCCGGCGCGCTGCAGCTGAAGGATCCGCGTCGCACCGGGTACGTCTTCGCCGGCTGGACCGGCGGCGGACTCGACGAGCCTGCGACTTCGGTCGAGATCCCAGCCGGTTCGACCGGAGACCGCGCGTACACGGCGACCTGGAGACCGGTCGGCTACGCCATCACCTACCGTCTCGCGGGCGGCACGATCACTGCCGGGGCGAACCCGGCGAGCTACACGCGGGCCTCCGACGCCTTCACGCTGAAGAACCCGACCCGCCTCGGCTACTCCTTCGCCGGGTGGACGGGCACCGGACTCGACCGGGCCGACACGAACGTGACGGTCGATGCCGGCACGAAGGGCGCGCTGACCTTCACCGCCACCTGGAAGGCGCTGCCGAAGGCGAAGGCGAGCGTCTCCCTGAAGGTCGCCCCGAAAGCGAAGGGCAAGAAGAACGCGACGCATGCGACCGTCACGGTCTCGACCGTACGCGGCTACGCGAAGGCCGGCGGCAAGGTGAAGCTCACCGCCACCGGCAAGGTCGTGAAGCGGGTGAAGGGCGTGAAGCGGGTGAAGGGCGTGAAGCGCACGGTGACGGTCACCCGGAGCCGCACCGCGACCGTGAAGAACGGCACCGTGAAGATGAAGCTGCCGAGCGGTCTCGCGAAGGGCGCCTGGAAGGTGAAGGCGAGCTTCGCGGGCGACGGCCAGCACCGCCCGGGCGATTCGAAGACGGTGAAACTCACGCGGAAGTGACCGCGTCGCACCGAGTGGAAGGATTCCGGCCGCGCGTACCGCCCCGACGGGCGCGCGGCCGGATTCCCGTGAATTCCTTCCGCGGAGAATATCCGTGCCCACATCGGGCGTCCCGCGGTATAGGCTGTCAGCAGGGTGTATGAGGAATCGACACCGACTCGTTCTCGCCCCGCCGTCCTCGACGGCTGTTTCACCGCACATCTCGCTTCTGCTTTCATCGGCGGTTTCGACCGGACCGGATCCTCTTCGTCATCTCTCTCGCACTACCGCTCTACGCCCCGCCGATCTTCCAGCGCTCGAAGACAGGCCGTCACATGGTCGTGACGCCACTGGCTGCGTACGACACCTACTCCGCGTCGGCGCCGTCGCCGCGGTACCCCGGACCGCAGTCGCGGTCCAACGATCTAAGGAAATAACGCAATGGCTACTGGTACCGTGAAGTGGTTCAACTCCGAGAAGGGCTTCGGCTTCATCGCCCCCGACGACGGATCCCGCGACCTCTTCGCCCACTACACCGCGATCATCGGAAGCGGACGTCGCGATCTCGAAGAGAATCAGCGCGTCGAGTTCGAGACCGAAGAGGGCCCCAAGGGTCCGCAGGCGGCTGCGATTCGCGCCATCTGACGCTTCGGCCCGCTCGACGGGCCGGGTGAGCTTCCACGAGGGGCGGGTCGCATGCGCGGCCCGTCCCTCGTGCTGTTCCCGGAGTTCCGGAGCCCCGGCGTCCATCCCGCGCCGACCGGGCGAGGAGTACGATCGACCCATGACGACGGAGTGGCGAGAGGCCCGGGTGGCCGAGATACGATCCGCGATCGCGCAGGCGGAGGAGGGGATCGTCGAGGAGATCAAGTGGCGGAAGCCGTCGAACCCCGGCGGTGTGCCCACCTTCTCGCTCGACGGGCTGATCTGCACGGTCGAGACCTACAAGGACAAGGTGAAGGTGACTTTTGCGCGCGGCGCGTCGCTGCCGGATCCCTCCGGCCTGTTCAACGCGAGCCTCGACGCCGGCACCCGGCGGGCGATCGACCTGCGCGAGGGCGAACCGCTCGACGCGGATGCGCTCGCCGAGCTCGTCCGCGCAGCGGTGGACTTCAACCGTTCCTGAGGATCCCGAGCCTCGTCGGGTTCGAACCGGCGGATGCGTGGAGGAGCGAGGTTCGCGCGGGGTCCGCATTTCCGGCTGATGCTGCAGTTCGGGCTGATGGGATCCGGCGGAATCGTCAGCCGGAACTGCGATCTCAGCCAGAACTGCGGGCTCGGCCCTGACTTCGGGCGCGAGGCGCCCGCGCCGCCGTGCTCTGCCGGGCGCCGCAGCGCTCCGCTCGAC
>NZ_JBHSRW010000152.1:0-5488 GCF_042659205.1 Leucobacter soli | reverse complement strand
CGCCGGCCACGCGTTCGAGGTGCACCACCAGCCCGACCGCGATCGGAGGTAGGCCGCCGACGTGCGGCAGCGCGACCGCGACCGACACGTTGCCGAGCGTCATCTGCTCGCGAGTCGTCGCGTAACCGCGCGCGCGGGTGCGCTCGATCTCGGCGCGCAGTTCGGCCTCGTCGATGACCGTGTGCACGGTCTCGCGGTCTCGCGGCGTCGAGAACCAGCGCCGCAACCACTCCTCGTCGCGACCTGCGAGCAGCGCCCGGCCTACGCCGGTCGCGTGCAGCGGGCCCCGCCCGCCGGCCCGGCTGATCGTCGGGATCGACTGCCGGCCCGTGACCCGGTCGACGTAGAGGGCGTGGGATCGCTCCGGATCGGGGCCGTCGAGCACGGCGAGATGCACGTTCTCGCCCGTGGCCTCGTAGAGCCGCACGAGGTGCGGCAGCGCCCGCTCGCGCAGGCGCAGCGACAGCGGCGAGAGCTCGCCGAGCTCCCAGAGCCGCGGGCCGACCGCATAGCGGTGATCGGGCACCCGCACCAGCAGCCCGTGCCGCAGCAGCGTGCCGATCAGGCGGTGCATCGTCGAGGGCGCGAGGCCGGTGCGCTCCGACAATTCGACGGCGCTCAGCTCCGGCTCGTCCTCCGAGAAGCTGCCGAGCAGGCCGAGGGCGCGGTCGAGCACCCCTTGGGGGCTCGACGCATCGGCGCTGCGAACCCCTTCGCTCATCTCCGCCTCCTCGTACCCGCTGCCCGCTACCTGCGGCCCGGCGCCTGTCGCCGGCTCCCCAAGCTGCCGCCGCCACTCCCGAGGCTACCGCCGCCGCTCCCCTTCATGCGTCGGGGTGATGCACCATTCCGCGGAATAGCGCGTCAAACCGACAAACGAAACACGGCGAGTGACGGCACCCGCCCGGCTGCAGGGCTCAGCCGACAACAGCTCGGCCGGCAACGCCTCAGTCGGCCCGGCGGTGGATCGACTTGAACGCGATGTACTGCTCCAGCCCCTCGATGCCGTACTCCACGCCCATGCCCGAGTCGTGGCGCCCGCCGAAGGGCGCCGCGTGGTTCGACGCGAAGAAGTTGATGCCGACCGAACCGCTGTCGATGCGTTCGGCCACCTCGAAAGCGCGCTGCTCGTCCACCGAGAACACGATGCCGCCCAGGCCGAACGGCGTGCTGTTCGCGATCCCGATCGCCTCGTCGAGGTCGCCGTAGGGCTGGATCGTGACGACCGGGCCGAAGATCTCCTCTCGCGCGACCCGCATTTCGGGGCTCACGTCGGCCAGCACGGTCGGCGCGATGAAGAAGCCGGGCCCTGGGAGCGGATCGCCGCCCGTCGCGAAGCGGGCGCCCTCCGCGCGTGCTGAGGCGAGGTGGTCGAGCACCGAATCGTACTGGGCGCGATTCGCGACCGGGCCGAACACGGTACCGGGTTCGAAGGGGTCGCCCTGCGGTGCGCCCGCCACCACCTCGGTGATGCGCGCGACGATCTCCTCGTAGCGCGAGCGGGGGGCGAGAATGCGGGTCGAGATGTAGCAGGTCTGCCCCGAGTTGCGCATGCACGAGCGTACGAAGACGCGGGCGAAGGCGTCGAGGTCGACGTCGTCGAGCAGGATCGCCGCGGACTTGCCGCCGAGCTCGAGCGTGACCGGCCGCAGCAGCTCGCCGCAGGCCGCGGCGATCCTGCGCCCCACCTCGGTGGAGCCGGTGAAGGCGACCTTGTCCACCTGCGGATGCCGCACCATCGCATCGCCGGTGCGGCCGTTGCCGGTGACCAGGTTGACGACTCCGGGCGGCACGCCGGCCGCGGCGGCGGCTTCGACGATGTGCCGGATCGAGAGCGGCGTCGGCGACGCCGGCTTGATCACCACCGTGTTGCCGGCGAGCAGCGCCGGAGCGAGCTTGATGACGACCAGGTTGATCGGGAAGTTCCAGGGCGCGATGAGCGCGCAGACGCCGAGCGGATCGCGGCGCACGACGCTCTCTGCCGAGCCTCCGCCACCGCCATGCGGGAACGGTCGCACGTCCTCGCGCTCGAGATGGCCGGCGAGCGTGGCGAAGTAGCGCAGGATCCCGGCGGCGTTCGCCGCCGCTCCGCCGGTCTCGGCCACCGGTGAGCCGTTCTCACGGGTGTTGGTCGCCGACAGCGCCTCGGCGCGCGCCTCGACCTCGTCGGCGAAGCGCAGCAGCACCCCGGCTCGCTCGCTCGGCGCCATGCGGGGCCACGGCCCCTCGTCGAAGGCGCGTCGGGCCGCGACCATGGCGGCGTCGAGATCCTCGGTCGAAGCCACCGGAACGCTCGCCCAGGCCTCCCCCGTCGCCGGGTTCACGACCTCGATGCGGCCGGTGCCGGTCGACGGTCGCCATTCTCCGTCGATGAAGTGATCGCCGGTATGCCAAGGGTCGTTCCGGTAGTCCGTCGTCCCGGGGCCCGATCCGTCGCTCATGGCCGCACCGTCCGTTTCTGCGCGGACCCTCGCAGCACCGAGGTCTTCAGCAGGGCCTGGGAACGGTCGAGATCCGCGTTCGCCATCGCGATCGCGGCCTCCGTCAGCAGTTCGGGAACGATCTCGGCGCGCAGACGGTCGGAATAGGTGGCGGGGTCGAGCCCGAACCAGCCGGAGGCCAGAGCGATGCCGGCGTGGTCGAAGCGCCACAACCGGTCGGCGTCGCGCACGAGCGCGTCCTCGAGCGATCGCGCCTCGGCCCGGGTGTCGTGCCCGTCGATGATCGCGCAGACCGCGTCGACGAACGCCGGGTCGTAGCCGAGCGGAGGGAGCACCTCACGGGCGATCGCGCAGCCCTGCTGCTCGTGCTGGAATCGGATGTCGGCCTTGCGCCAGTCGCCGCCGAACCCCTCGGAGATGATGCGGGTCTCGTCGACGCGCCCCCAGCCGGTGTCGTGCAGCAGGATGCTCACGCGCACGAGAACCGCGTCGGCCTCGGGGTGCGCGGCCACCAGGCGCTCGCCGAAGGCCAACGAGATGGGCAGGTGCACGTCGTTGGAACGGGCGCGGGTCTCGGGGATCACCGCCGCCCATATCGGGTCGAGGTCCGTATCTGCGGGCGGTGTCGTCTGAATCGGCGAAGTGTCGATCGGCCCGTTCGCCGGGATCGGTGTCGTTCGCGGGAGGGGGGTGGGCGGCGTCACGGTGCTACTCTCCAGTTCTTCCGGTCGGGCGTGCGGGTTCGGCGACGAGTCCGGCGGCGGGTCCGGCGGGGACGGCTGCGGATCCGGTCGGGGCGGCGTCTGCCGGTTCCCGGTGCTCGGCGGCCAGCACCGACTTCAGCGGGACGGCGAGATCTCCGACGGCCTCGGCCGGCAGGTTCACCCCCGAGTTCAGCGCCTGGCGCACCATCATGAAGTCGAGAGGCGCGTTGATGCAGTCGGCGGCGATCAGCTGCTCGCCGCGGTAGTACAGGATCGAGAGCTTGCGCGGCGCGGCGCCGGCCTCGCCCTCCGGGCTGCGATTCACGACGCGGTCGTACCCGGCCGAGAGCCCGGCGATCTGCAGCTTCAGCTCGCCCTGATTCGACCAGAACCAGGGGATGCCGCCGTACTCCTCCTGCCGCCCCATGACGGCGTAGGCCGCCACCTTGGCCTGCTCGATGGCGTGGTTCACGCTCTCGAAGCGCACCCGCTCGCCTGCCGGCGAGTTCGGGATCGGGTTGGGCAGGTTCGAGCAGTCGCCGACGGCGAGCGTGAAGCCGTCGGAGGCGACGGCGCAACGGTCGACCACGATGCCGTTGTCGACGTCGAGGCCCAGCTGCTCGGCGAGCAGCGTGTTCGGGATCACACCGATGCCGACGAGCACGAGGTCGGCCGGGATCGTCTCGCCGTCGACCACGACGCCGGTGACGCGGGATGCTCCGTCGGCGCCCTCCTCACCGATGATGGCCTCGGTCGCGGCTCCGAGGCGCACGTCGATGCCCTGCGCGACGTGATGGGCGCGGATGAACTCGGCGGTCTCGGGCCCCACGGCCCGGCCGACGAGCCGCGACCCGAACTCGACGATCGTCACGTTCTTGCCCATGGAGTGCAGGCTGGCCGCCGCCTCGATGCCGATGAAGCCGCCGCCGATCACGACGACGTTCTCGATTCCGGGGGCGCGCGCCTTGAGCTCGAGCGCATCGTCGGCCGTGCGCAGGTACAGCACGCCATCGAGCTCGGCGCCCGGGATCGCGAGCCGGCGCGCGCTCGCGCCGACGGTCAGCGCGAGCCGGTCGAAGGCGAACTCGCGGCCGGTCGCCGAGCGGGCGATGCCGGATCCGGCGGCAGTGCCGGCATCGCGCGTCGAGACGTGCTCGATCCACTCGCCCTTGACGACATCGATGCGGTGCTCCTCCCAGTACTCCCGGCTGCGGTAGATCAGCGACTCCTTCGTGATCTTGTCCTGCAGGAACTCCTTCGAGAGCGCCGGCCGCTGGTACGGGCGGTGATCCTCGTCTCCCAGCAGCGTGATCGGGGGCTCGTAGCCGAGCGCCCGCAGCGAGACGGCGAGCTGCACGCCCGCCTGAGACGAGCCGATGATGAGCAGGCCGGCCATGATCAGATCTGCGTCTCGGGGGTCGTGACGTGCAGTGCGCAGCCCTCGCGGACTCGCAGCTGGCAGCTGAGCCGGGAGTTGTCCTGGCGATCCACCGCGGTGCCCCACAGCATCTCGTCCTCCATCTCCTCCATCGGCGGCAGCTCGGCGAGCCCCGCCTCGTCGACGAAGACGTGGCAGGTGGCGCACGAGAGGGATCCGCCGCACTCGGCGACGATGCCCGGCACGCCGTTGCGCACGGCCGTCTCCATGACCGAGTCGCCGGGGTTCGCCGCGACCTCGGTGACCTCGCCCGAGGCGCTGGTGAAGATGACCTTCGTCATGCTGTTCTCCTTCGTATGGGAGTCGACTAGATGAACTGCCTGCCGCCGTCGACGATCAGGGTTTGGCCGCTGATGAACGAGGCGTCCGCCCCGGCGAGGAAGAGCGCGGCGCCCACGATGTCTTCGGGCCGGCTCGCACGGCGCAGCGCGCCACGATCCACCCCGTAGCTCTCGGCGTCGGCCATGTGTCCGTAGCTCGCCTCGGTCAGCGTGAAGCCCGGAGCGATCGCGTTCACGCCGATGCCGCGACGGCCGAGCTCCTTCGCCATGACTCGCGTGAGGCCGATCACCGCTCCCTTCGAGGCGACGTAGTGCGCCCACTGCTCCGAGCCCGAGAACACGGTGGCCGACGCGATGTTGATGACGCGCGATCCCTCGCCGAGATACGGCGAGGCCGCGCGGGTCATCAGCCACGGGCCCTTGGCGTTGACCGCCATCACCCGATCCCACTCATCGGGGTCCAGCTCTTCGATGGGGGCGCGGGTGATACCCGCGTAGAGCGCGGCGTTGTTCACGAGCACGTCGATCCGCCCGCCGCCGAACTCGGCCGCGGCCGCCGCGACCGCCCCCGTCGACTCCACCGAGGTGACGTCGAGCCGGCCCGACCAGACGCGACCGCCGGCG
>NZ_JBHSRW010000151.1:0-5533 GCF_042659205.1 Leucobacter soli | reverse complement strand
CCGCGCTGCTCGACGGGCTGCTGCTCGCGATCCGGGATGCGGCGAGCCACGCCTCGCCGGCCGCCGATGCCGCGACCGCGGCCGAGCCGCCCGTCGAACTCGCCCTCATCGGCATGGGGCGTTACGGAGGCCGGGAGCTCGGCTTCGCAAGCGATGTCGACCTGCTCGCCGTCTACCGGGTCTCGGCCGAGGCCACCCCTGAGCACACCGCGGCCGCGCGCAAGTCCGCGGAGCGTCTGATCGCCGAGCTTCGGCGGCTGGTGAGCGACCCGCGCTTCACGGTTGACCTCGATTTCGATCTGCGCCCGGAGGGCAAGAACGGCCCGATCGTGCGCAGCCTCGACGCCTACCGCGCCTACTACGAGCGCTGGTCGCTGACCTGGGAGGCGCAGGCGCTGCTGCGGGCCCGCCCCGTGGCCGGCGATGCGGCGCTCGGCGCGGATTTCGTCGCGCTGGCCGACGAGATACGCTACCCGACGACGTTCGACGAGGCCGACGTGCGCGAGGTGCGGCGGATCAAGGCGCGGGTCGAGGCGGAGCGGCTGCCTCGCGGAGCGGACCCGAAGCGGCATCTGAAGCTCGGACCGGGCGGGATCAGCGACGTGGAGTGGCTGGTGCAGCTGCTGCAGCTGCAGCGCGGCGCCTTCCATCCGGCGCTGCGCACGTCTTCCACCCTGGACGCGCTCGAGGGCGCCGTCACCGCGGGGTTGCTGAGCGAGGAGGATCGTTCGCGACTCGAGGCGTCGTGGGTGCTGGCGAGCAGGATCCGTTCGGCCGCGAAGCTGTGGAGCGGGCGGATCGACGACACGCTTCCCGTCGATCGTCTCGAGCTCGAGGGGATCGCCGGCGTGCTGGGTCTGCCGCACGGGCGCACCACCGAGCTGGAGGAACGGTGGCTCTCGACCGCTCGCCGCGCCCGGGCGGTCTTCGAACGGGAGTTCTTCGGTTACAGCGATCGACCGGCGACGTTCCCGCTGATCCTGCCGGGAGGCAGCTGATGCCCGGCTGACCGTTCACCAAAATGTAACGAATATATTACAGTTTGGTCTGGTCAAGGTCGCCGGGGAAGCGTAACCTGATCGTTATGAACCAGTTGACCGCCTTCCTGGAAGCGCTGCTTGCGGAGGACGGGTTCGAGGCCGACGACGACGTCGAACTCTGAATCCTCCGCCGACCAGCGCTCCAGCACCCTGCGACGACGCAGCGGACGCGAGTTCAGCGGGCCCGGAGCCCGCACCGCACCGCCGCTCCTCGAAGCTGCGCGACGAAGTGAGGCTCCTGCGAGGGTTCGCTCGGTCGACGGGGAGCCGCCGGCGGGGAGCCGCTCCGGATAGGCTGAGGGGATGGCGGGCACGGATCGGACGTACGAGCGCGACCGCATCACGATGGCGTACACCGAGACCAGCGGGCCCGGTCCGTTGACGTTCGTCCTGGTCCACGGGATCGGGATGGGCAGAGTCGTGTTCTCGGAGGTCGCGGAGATCCTGTCCGAGCAGGGGCGCGTCCTCGCCGTGGATCTGCCCGGCTTCGGCGACTCTCCCGAACCGGGGAGCGAGTCGACGCTCGAGGAGACGGCGGAGGTCATCGTCGGCTTTCTCCAGGACGAGGCTCCCGGCCCCGTCGTGCTCGTCGGGCATTCGATGGGGACCCAGATCGTGGCAGAGGCGGCCTATCGCCACCCGGATCGGGTCGCGGCGCTCGTGCTGATCGCGCCGACGGTCGACCGGCATGCTCGGACGGCGACGCGGCAGGCGTTGAGGATGGTGCGTGACCTGACGGGAGAGGGACCGAAGGTCCTGCTGCTGGGGCTCTGGGAGTACGCCAAGACCAGCCCGATCTGGTTCGTCAACAAGCTGCGCTTCATGCTCGACCACCGGCTGGAGCTCATCTGCCCGGGCATAGCGACGCCGACGCTCGTGCTGCGCGGAGAGACCGATCGCGTCTGCCCGCGCGAGTGGGTCTCCGAGATCGCCGAGGCGCTGCCGGAGGCCCGCATGACGGAGATCTCCGGGCGCGGCCACGAAGCCATCATCAAGAGCCCCGAGCCGGTGGCGTCGCTGATCCTCGAATTCGTCGAGGCGCTGCCCCGCGCCGATCGAAGCAGCAGGAGGTAGCGGGAACGCGAACGGCTCGCCGGCCGACGCACCCCCGGGTTCCGGGAGCAGCGCCTACCGACGAGCCGTTCGCGTCGTCCGGCTGCTACACGCCGTAGTAGAGCTCGAACTCGAACGGGTGCGGGCGCAGCGCCATCGGTGCGATCTCGTTCTCGCGCTTGTACTCGATCCAGGTCTCGACGAGCTCCTCGGTGAAGACACCGCCCTCGAGCAGGAACTGGTGATCGGCCTCGAGCGCGTCGAGCGCCTCCTCGAGCGAACCCGGAACCTGGGGGATGTTCTTCGCCTCCTCCGGGGGCAGCTCGTAGAGATCCTTGTCGATCGGCTCCATCGGCTCGATGCGGTTGCGGATGCCGTCGAGCCCCGCCATCATCTGCGCAGCGAAGGCGAGATAGGGATTGCCCGAGGCGTCGGGGGCGCGGAACTCGATGCGCTTGGCCTTGGGGTTCGAGCCCGTGAGCGGGATGCGCACTGCGGCGGAGCGGTTGCCGGCCGAGTAAGCGAGGTTCACCGGCGCCTCGTAGCCCTTGACCAGACGGCGGTAGCTGTTGATCGTGGGGTTCGTGAAGGCGAGCAGTGCCGGTGCGTGGTGCAGGATGCCGCCGATGTACCAGCGGGCGATGTCGGAGAGCTGCGCGTAGCCGTTCTCGTCGTAGAAGAGCGGGTCCCCGCCCTTCCAGAGCGACATGTGGGTGTGCATGCCCGAGCCGTTGTCGCCGAAGATCGGCTTCGGCATGAAGGTGGCGGTCTTGCCCCAGAGCTCGGCGGTGTTCTTCACGACGTACTTGAACTTGAGCACATCGTCGGCGGCCTTCACCAGCGTGTTGAAGCGGTAGTTGATCTCGGCCTGCCCGGGCGCGCCGACCTCGTGGTGCGAGCGCTCCAGCTCCAGGCCGGCCTCGATGAGCCGCAGCGAGATGTCATCGCGCAGGTCGGCCTGCTTGTCGACGGGGGAGACGGGGAAGTAGCCGCCCTTCTCCCGAGTCGTGTTGCCCAGGTTGCCGCCCTCGACCTTGCGCGACGAGTTCCAGGACGCCTCCTCCGAGTCGACTTCGTAGAAGGTGCGACGTGCCGTGGTCTCGTAGCGCACCGAGTCGAGAATGTAGAACTCCGCCTCCGGTGCGAAGAACGCGGTGTCGGCGATACCGGTGGAGGCGAGGTACTGCTCGGCCTTCTTCGCGACCTGACGCGGATCCTTCGAGTAGATCTCGCCGGTGCGGGGGTTGAAGATGTCGCAGACGACGATCAGGGTGCGCTCGGCGCGGAACTGGTCGATGTACGCGGTGGTGACATCGGGGATCAGCTGCATATCCGACTCGGCGATGCCGGCGAAGCCGCGGATCGAGGAGCCGTCGAACATCTGCCCGACCTCGAAGAAGTCGGCCTCGACGGTCGCTGCGGGGATGTTGAAGTGCTGCTGCACCCCGGGAAGGTCGGTGAACCGGATGTCGACGAACTTGACATCGGTGTCCCGGATGAAATCGAGGACTTCCTGCGGGGTCTGAAACATACTGCTCCCTCACGTTCGGGCGCTCGGATGCGCCACGGCTTCGGACCCACTGTAGGCGAGAGACGTTTCGACTTCATGTGAACCGTGTTTCGTGGATGTTACGGCATGCGTGGCGCGAAGCCGCCGAGGGCGCCGATAGGATCGGACATATGTCTGGATCCGATCGACCGCAGCGCTTCGGAGATCTCGCCCCGAGCGAATGGCCCGGCGAACGGCTCGGCCTCCCCGAGCGCGGGCAGCACTCGGTGACGAGGATCGGCCGCCGCTTCCTCGCCATCGCGATCGATTGGGGAGCCGCGCTGCTCATCGCGCTGCTGTTCGCGCCCTACAGCACGTCCGCGCACAGCTGGGCCGCCTACCTGATCTTCATCGCGATGCAGATCCTCTTCATCCCCACGATCGGCGGCTCGATCGGGCACCGTCTGACCGGCTCCCGGGTCGTCCCCATCGCCGGCGGCTGGGTCGGCCTGTGGCGGCCGGTGGTCCGCACGGTGCTGCTCGCACTCGTCATCCCCGTGCTGGTCTGGGACAGCGACCAGCGCGGATTCCACGACAAGATCGCGGGAACCGTCCTGATCCGCGCGTAGCGATCCTCGGCGGAATCGCGGGAACCCCGGGGTCTGCCGGAAGGCGAGCCCTGCGCCCGGAACGCGGGCGGGGCGGCGTCGGTCAGCGGGGTCGGCCGGCGCGTACCTTGAACGGATCCATGCCCTTCGGGATGCCGATCGGATCGGTCCGCATCGACGAGACGCGCTTGTACACGGCATCGACCTCTCGGCGGCTCAGCACCGGCTTCATCTTGACGAGGGTGCGCGAGAGCTTGTGCAGCGGCACCTGATCCTCGCCCGTGCCGACGTAGAGTGTGGTGACGGCGACTCCGCTCAGGGTGCGGCGCAGCTGGGTCTCCTCGCGCGTCACGAGCTGCTTCGCCCGCTGCGGCTCGCCCTCGACGATGAGCACCGCGCCGCCCCGGCCGACCACGCGGTAGACGGCGTCGCGGCTGCGGTTCATGGCCACCGGGGTCTCGCTGCCGCGCCAGGAGCGTCGGAGCGCACCGTTGATCACGGCGCCGACAGCGCCCGGCTGACCCTCGATCTGCCGGTACGCGGTGGACTCGGCACGGCGGCCGAGCACGATCATCGCGAGCAGCAGGCCGACGAGGATGCCGGTGATCGGCCAGACGATCCAGCCGAACACGCTGTTGTTGAGCAGCCAGGCGGCCAGCAGCGCCAGGGCGATCGGGGCGATGAAGACGGCGAGCAGCGCGAGGGTCAGGTTGCGGTCGTGACGCCGCGTCTGCTGATAGACCCGGATCATCTGCTTGATGCGCCCGGGCTCCTTGTTCGCCTTCTGCGCCTTGTCTTTCGCCATGCCCTCTAGCTTACCGGCTCGGACGGGTGCGACCGGCCGCGATTCGGCGCCCGCAGCGGGGCGGAATCGGCTGTCGAGCCGAGTTCTCCACAGATACGCGAGCGGCGAGGATCGGGTCGCTCCGCGGCGCGCAGACTGTGAGACATGATGAATCGACGAGCCGCAGTGCCGGAGCTCGGTGCGGCCGAGGCCGCCTGGCTGATCCTCGAGATGATCTCGGTGGGCTTGCGGATGCATGCCCTCGGGTGGTGCCTTGGGCCGCTCCGACCCGGGGACCTGCTCATGACGCGGGCCGGCCTCGAACGCCGCTTGCCTCGCTCGTCCGCGCGGCGGCTTCTGCTGCGCTACCGAGGGCAGCGGCACCTTCGAGAGGGGCATGACTTCGGGTGCCGGGCGCTCGGCGTTCCGGGACCGGCCCTGGAGCGGATTCTGGCGGCCTGGGTCGAACCGCGGGCGCTCGGCTTCGCCCGGGCGCTGCTCCCCGAGGTGCTGCGCGAGGTGCGTCGAGAGTGGGATGCCGCGCCCGAGCCGCGGGGGT
>NZ_JBHSRW010000150.1:0-5593 GCF_042659205.1 Leucobacter soli | reverse complement strand
GGCCGCCCGGGGCCAGGCCGCCCGGGATCAGGCCCGCTTCGCTGCGGCCTTCGCGGCGCGCTTCGCCTCGCGCACCAGCGAGAGCGTCTCCGGCGAGACGATGTCGGCGACGCTCCGGTACGAACCCTCTTCGCCGTACGGCGACGCGGCTTCGCGCCAGCCGGCGCCCGCGAATCCGCACTGCTTGCCGAGCAGCGCGAGGAAGATCCTTGCCTTCTGCTCGCCGAATCCGGGCAGCGACTTCAGGCGCTTCAGCACGGTCGCGCCATCCGGCTCGCCCTTCTGCCAGATCGCGGCGGCGTCACCTCCCCAGCCCTCGAGCACGACCCGTGCGAGCGACTGCACCCGCCCCGCCATCGAACCGGGGAACCGGTGCACCGCGGGGCTCTGCGCGAAAAGAGCGGCGAACTCCTCGGGGTCGGCCTCGGCGATCGCAGTCGGACTGATCTCCCCGAGACGCTGCTCGATCTTGAGCGGCCCGGCGAAGGCGACTTCCATCGCGACCTGCTGGTCGAGCAGCATTCCCACGAGCAGCGCGAACGGGTTCTCGCTGAGGAGGCGGTCGGCCTCGGCGTCATCGGTCAAGTGCAGGTCCATGCGACCCAGTATCGCACCGTCCACCGCGGGCACCAGGCGATCTCAGCGGCATGCCTCCCGCCGGTGAATCTCCCGCCGGTGAGTCACGCGGCGGTGAATCTTGCGGCGGCGAGTCACGCGGGCACCGCCGCTGCAGTGTTCGGTGACGGCGCATCGCCCGATTCGCTCTTGGCCTTTCGCTCGGGGATGAACCCGGAGAGGATCAGCAGTGCGAGCCCGGTTCCGCCGATGGCGAGGAGGCCGCTGCTGCCGCGCGGCATGAGGTCAGCACCGCGGTAGAGGATGTCTCGGATGCCGTCGCCGATCATGTGCTGCGGCGTCCACGGGTACACCCATTCCGCCCAGAATGCGGGCAGCATCTCTTGCGGGAGTGCGGCCGTCATCATCGCGAGGAGGAAGGCGTAGAGCGCGACGAGCGCGCCGAACGGCATCGCGACGTTGAAGGCTCCGAGGAACAGTGCCATCACCGCGAAGCCGGCGAACCAGAGGAACACCGTCGTCGTCCAGAACGGTGCTCCCGCGCCGACGAGCGTGTTGAGCAGGATCACTGCGGTCATCGCTGCGAGCAGCGAGAACACGACCGCGTAGACGAGCTGCTTGCCGAGCGCGGAGAAACGGCCTCGGTTCGTGACGGCGTCCTTCTTGGGGAAGATTCGAGTGAGGAGGATCGAGCTGACCAGCGACATCATCATGAGCGGCATGATGCCGATCTGCTGGCTCATCATGCCCGCCATCGGCGAGGTCGGGGTGGCACCCGTGGTGCCCGTGTCGCCCGTGTTGATCAGGGTGATGTTCGCCGGGATCTCCATCTGGCCGAACATGGCCCCGAGAAGCGCCTGCATCTGGGTGGCGGCCATCGGGCTCTTCGCGTTGTCGAGCACGACCTCCACACTCGGAGCGTCTCCCTTCCCGGCTTGCGCGAGGACTCGGGTCCGGGTGAAGTCCGCGGGTATGGTGAGCGCCCCGTACAGCTCGTTCTCCGCGAACGCGGCATCCACGTCGTCCTGGCTGTCGAACACCTCCCACGCGATCGGGGCCGCGTTCGACCCCTCCGGCGCTTCGGCGTCGACGAGCTGCTCGGCGATCATGTCACCGGCGTTGACGTCGCCCTGGGGGGTCTGGGCGCCCTCGTCGAGCGAGACCACTGCGAACGGGAGGTTCTTCGGCGCCATGTTGAGCATCGGGTAGAACATCAGCGCCATCACGCAGCCGATGAGCACGATGACGAGCACGGGAAACGCATACTTCTTCGGCCCCAGCTTCTCGATCATGATGGATCCTTCCTTCCGGCCGACGGGCCACGTCTGATAGCTTCAGATTATTAGGCAGGATGACTAGTAATAAACGGTCAAAATTGCTCAAGCTGTCTAGTTCGGCGCAAAAGCGAGGGGACCGGATGCCACGCCCGAAGAACGACGGAAGCCCGGCGGCCGACGAACGCCTGGAGGCCGCATTCTTCGATGCGCTCCGCGAGATGCCCTTCGACCGCATCACGGTGAGCAATATCGTCAAGAGGGCGGGGCTGAACCGGAACTCGTTCTACTACCACTTCAGCGACCTCGAGGATCTCGCGCACAGTGCGGTGCAGCGGATCCTGGTTCCCGAGATCCCGCAGCTCATCGCGAGCGGCTTTCGCCCGGACTCCGAACGGTTCCAGCTCATGCTGGCCGACCTCGCCGGTCGGGAAGGCATCGACCGCATGCTGCTCGTCATCGGCCCGCACTCGACGCCGAAGCTTCGAAGCATCATGCAGGATGCGGTCATGGGCATGTGGTTGGAGAGCTTCCATCTCTCTCAGGAGGACATCGGCGAAGAGGGGCTCACGACGGTGCGGTTCGTGCTGGGGGGCATGTTCGAGGTCTTGGGGCGAACGGCGACGGACGGGTTCATCGAAAGACTCGACACCGTCAGGAAGATGCCGATCGTTCAGGCGTGCGCGACGGTGATGACGACGACGTTCAAGGCGGCGGCCGTACGGTCGGTCGAATCGAAGGCCGGGCGATAGCCTGCCGTGCCGTGCCGCTCAGGGCAGGCGAACGCGATCCCGCCCGGGAACCACAGCGGGCACCCGCACGGCGAGGCCCAGCGGCCTCGTGGCATCTATCCCGATGCGCGAGGTCGTCCCGTCCTCGGCGAGGCTGCGATCGACAGGGTTGCCGCGGCCGCGATGGAACAGGTGCAGCCCGCGGTGCGCCTGGAACTCCGTGGCGACCGCCCGCTCCACCGCGAAGGCGTCGAAGACATCGACGTCGTGGTCGACGACGGTCACCTGCTTGAGGTCGCGGTGCCCGGCGAACGCGGCCACGATCGCGTCGGCGGGATCCCCCTCGATCCGCTTGTCGATGCTGACGATGGCGTGGAACTTGCGCAGGCCGCCGAGCGTCACGTGCACCCGGTCGACGCTGGGCACCACGGCGCGCACGGCGCGCAGGATCACGGCCTCGTTCGGCAGGCCCATGATGTTCAGCTGCGAGGTGGACCCCGTGGCGAGCCCGTGGGAGATCGCCCCGCGGCGCATCGTGAGCGCCGTCGCGCGGAACACCCGCTCCCGGCCCGACTCGTAGTTCCCGTCGAACTCGGCGAAGGGCCCCTCCGGCTCCAGCGTGTTGGGCAGGATATGGCCCTCGATGACGATCTCGGCGCAGCTCGGCACCCCGATCGGCACGGTCAGGCCCGGCACGAGCTCGACGGGGGTGTTGCGCAGCGCGCCCACGATGCCGAGTTCGTCGAATCCATAGGGCGCGGCGCTGCCGGAGGTCCCGGCCGCGAGGAGCATCCCGGCGTCCAGGCCGAGCGCGACGACGACGGGGAGCGGGCGGTTCTCGGCGTCGGCCGCGTCGAGCATGCGGTGGAGGTGGCGCTGAACCACGACCATGCCGGTCTCGCGCGGCCCGCGGACCTGCATGCGGTGGTAGGAGAGGTTGCGGGCGCCCTCGTGCTCGCCGATCACCACGCCCGAGGTGAGGTAGGGACCGGCATCGTGCTCGTGATGGGTGAGGACCGGCAGCTGGGCGAGCAGGTCGATCTCGTCGCCCGTGTAGGTGACCTCGTGGATCGCCGCGGGGCCGGCCGACGCCGGCCGCACGAGCGGGGCGATCGGCCGCACGAGCGCCTCGAGGTAGCGCTCGGCCATCCGCTCGGGCGCGATGCCGAGGCTCGCGGCGATGACCTCGCGGCTCGCGGTGTTGTTCATCACGACGGGGTGGTCGGATCCGGCCACCCGCTCGAAGAGCACGGCCCGCTCCGGGCCGCTCTCGGCCGCGTAGGCGCAGACCTCGAAGCGCGGGGAGACCTCGTGCGGGATGCGCAGCAGCCGCCCGGCGGCCTCGAGCCGTTCGAGCTCCTCGCGCAGTCCGATCGCGGCGCGTTCCGTCATCCGTCTGCTCCTTCTCGTCGCGGCGGTTCCAGTCCCGACCAACGTCGGGTGTGCTCCAGCGGCATGCGCAGCAGATCGAAGGCGCGCCCCACCGTCTGCTCGACGATCTCCTCGACGGTGCGCGGCTTCAGGTAGAACGCCGGCATCGGCGGCATGACGATCCCGCCGTTCATCGTCACCTGCTCCATCAGCCGGATATGGCCGAGATGGAACGGCGTCTCGCGGAAGAGCAGCACCAGGGGCCGGCGTTCCTTGAGCATGACGTCGGCGGCTCGCACCACGAGGTTCGCATCGTAGCTGTTGGCGATCGAAGACAGGGTCGTGACGCTGCACGGCGCGACGAGCATACCGTCGACCTGGAACGACCCGCTCGCCAATTCGGATGCGAGGTCGTGGTTCTTGTGCACGTGGTCCGCGAGTTCGCGGATGTCGCCGAAGGTGAGGTCCGTCTCCTGGTGGAGCGTCTGCAACCCGGATCCTGTGACGATGACGTGGGTCTCGATGTCGTCGACCTCCGCCGCTCGCCGGAGCGCCTCCACGCCGAGCAGCGCCCCGGACGCCCCCGTGATCGCCACCACCAGTCGCCTCATGAGTGCGACCCCGCCTCTTGCGGGAGCGGCTCGCGGACGGCGGAGCGGAAATCGCAGCCATCGGGCGCCTGCATGATCTCCTGCCGGTACAGTGCACCGTACGCACCCTGCTGATCCATCACATGGATCTCGGGGGTGCGCTTCGCGAGCTCGACGTCATCGACCAGGAGGTCGAGCCGGCGCTCGCTCACGGAGAGCCGGATCAGGTCGCCGTTCCGCACGAGCGAGAGCGGGCCGCCGACGGCGGACTCCGGCGAGATGTGCAGGATCACAGTGCCGTAGGCGGTGCCGCTCATCCGCGCGTCCGAGAGGCGGACCATGTCGGTGACACCCCGCTCGAGCAGCTTCTTCGGGATCGGCAGGTAGCCGGCCTCCGGCATGCCCGCCCCGAGGGGGCCGGCATTCTGCATGACCAGGAAGTCGTCCTCGGTGACGTCGAGGGCCGGGTCGTCGATCCGCTCCGCGAGGTCGGCGGGAGAGGTGAAGACGACGGCCCGGCCGGTGCGCTCGAACAGTTCCGGGGTGGCCGCCGCGCGCTTCAGGATGGCCCCGGTCGGGGCGAGGGAGCCGAAGAGCGAGACGAGCCCGCCGACGGGGTTCACCGGGTCCGTCCGCGGGCGGACCACCCGATGGTCCCGCCAGCCCTCGTCGAAGTCGATGTGGTCGCGGAGCGTTCCCCCGCCGACCGTCGGGGTGTCGAGGTCGAAGTCGTCGGCCAGCTCGCGCAGTACCGCGCGCACGCCGCCGGCACGGTGGAAGTCCTCCATGTAGCCGTCGCCGGTCGGCTTGAGCGAGACGATCACCGGCGTCTCCTCGCTCAGCTCGTTGAATCGATGCGGATCGACGGCGATGCCCGCCCGGCGGGCGATCGCGGTGAGGTGGACGAGCGCGTTCGTCGAGCCGCTGATCGCGAGCAGCATGCGCAGCGCGTTCTCGACGGACTCCGGCGTCACGAAGGTGCGGGGGCCGGGGCCGCCGTCCCGCGCGAACTGCGCGGCGCGACGGCCGCTCTCCTCGGCGATCCGCAGGC
>NZ_JBHSRW010000149.1:0-5623 GCF_042659205.1 Leucobacter soli | reverse complement strand
CGATGCCGAACGTCGCGAGGTCGAGGGTCGCGCCCAGCACCACGCCGACCGAACCCACCGCCTCGTCGCCGAACGCAGCGGCGTTGAACGCCTCGGCATCCGCCACCATCGCCGCGGCGAGGGTGCTCCCGTCGGCACGGCGAGCGGCCTGCACCTCCCGCGCCTCCGGGTTGGAGGTCGCCGCGAGCACGAAAAGGCCCTTCCCGTGGTCCCGCACGTACGGGAACGCACCCGAGAGCGTGCCGAAGCCCATGTAGGCGGCCACGGTCATCGCGTCGACCTCGAGCGGCGAGCCCGGGGCGAGCCAGGCGTCCGCGTAGGCGGCGAACGTCGAGCCGATGTCACCGCGCTTCACGTCGCCGACGACGAGCAGACCGGCGGCGCGCGCGTCGGCGAGCACCCGCTCGAGCGCGAGGAAGCCGGCGGAGCCGAAGCGCTCGAAGAACGAGATCTGCGGCTTCACGCACGCGGCGATCCCGGCGGACGCGGCGACGACCTCGCGTCCCATCCGTTCAGCGCCGGCCGCGTCGTCCGCCAGCCCCCACTCGGCGAGCAGCGGCGCATGCGGGTCGATGCCGGCGCAGAGGTGCCGCCCGGCGGAGAACTCCTCCGCCAGGCGGGCACCGAAGCTGCGCACCGTCATCGCGCGGCGGCCGCAGCGGCGGCCACGGTCTCCCGCGACAGGATGCGATCCTGCTCGTACTCCTGCAGCGACTTCACATCGAAGCCGTGCGAGCCGACGGCGATCGCCCCGACGGCCGCGGCGAGTTCCGACATGGTCGTGAACAGGGGCTTGTCGGCGGCAACGGTCGCGGCGCGGATCTCGTACCCGTCGGCGCGCGCCGAGCTGCCGCTCGGCGTGTTCACCACGATATCGATCTCGCCCTCGTTGATCAGGTCGACGATGGTCTCGCCCTCGGTCTGCTGGGAGTACTTGCGCACCGTGCTCGCCCGCACACCGTTGCGCGCGAGCACGACCTGAGTGCCCTGCGTGGCGCAGATGTCGAAGCCGAGCTCCTGCAGGCGCAGCGCCGGCAGGACCACGTCGCGCTTGTCCCGGTCGTTCACCGAGATGAACACGGTGCCCGAAGTCGGCAGCGGGCACCCGGCCCCGGACTGGCTCTTGGCGAAGGCGCGCGGGAAGTCGCGATCCATGCCCATCACCTCGCCGGTCGAGCGCATCTCGGGGCCGAGCAGCGACTCGACGATGCGACCGTCGAACGTGCGGAAACGCTTGAATGGCAGCACCGCCTCCTTCACGGCGACGGGGGCGTCGATCGGCGCGCGCGAGCCGTCCCGCTCGGGAAGGAGTCCTGAGTCGATCAGCTGCTGGATGCTCTCCCCGGCCATGATCCGCGACGCGGCCTTGGCGAGCGGGATCCCGAGCGCCTTCGACACGAACGGCACCGTGCGCGAGGCGCGCGGGTTGGCCTCGATCACGTAGAGCGCGCCCTGCGCGAAGGCGAACTGCACGTTCAGCAGGCCTCGGACGCCGACCCCCTGAGCGATGCCCAGGGTGGCCTCGCGCACCTGGTTGATCTGGTCGTAGCCGAGCGTGATCGGGGGCAGCGTGCAGCTGGAGTCGCCCGAGTGGATGCCCGCCTCCTCGATGTGCTCCATGACGCCGCCGATGTACAGCTGCTCGCCGTCGTAGAGCGCGTCGACGTCGATCTCGGTGGCGTCGTCGAGGAAGTGGTCGACCAGCAGCGGGTGGCCGGGCCCGACGAGCGCGTGGCCCGCGATCCGCTCGAAGTAGCCATGCATCGAGGCCGTGTCGTAGATGATCTCCATCCCGCGCCCGCCGAGCACGAACGAGGGGCGCACGAGGACCGGGTAGCCGATCTCCTCGGCGATGCGGATCGCCCCCTCCTTGTCGATCGCTGTGGCGTTGCGGGGCGCCAGCAGGCCGGCGTGCTGCAGGATCCCGGCGAACGCGCCGCGCTCCTCCGCCAGGTCGATCGCCTCGGGCGTCGTGCCGAGGATGGGAATGCCCGCATCCTTGAGCGGCTGGGCGAGACCGAGTGCGGTCTGCCCGCCGAGCTGCACGACGACGCCCAGCAGCTCGCCGGAGGCCTGCTCGGCGTGGATCACCTCGAGCACGTCCTCGAGCGTCAGCGGCTCGAAGTAGAGACGATCCGAGGTGTCGTAGTCCGTCGACACCGTCTCGGGGTTGCAGTTGATCATGATGGTCTCGTAGCCGGCCTCCGACAGCGCGAACGAGGCGTGCACACACGAGTAGTCGAACTCGACGCCCTGCCCGATGCGGTTGGGGCCGGAGCCCAGGATCACGATCTTCTTGCGCTCGCTCGGCCGCACCTCGGTCTCGAGGTCGTAGGACGAGTAGTGGTAGGGCGTCAGCGCCGGGAACTCGCCCGCGCAGGTGTCGACCGTTTTGAAGACGGGGCGCAGGCCGAGCCCGTGGCGCAGGCCCCGGATCTCCGATTCGGAGACGCCGCGGATCGCCGCGATCTGCGCGTCGGAGAAGCCGTGATCCTTCGCCTCGCGCAGCACGTCCAGACTCAGCTGCGGGGCGGCCTGCACGCGCTCGGCGACCTCGTTGATCAGCTGGATCTGGTCGAGGAACCAGGGATCGATCGCCGTCGCCTCGAAGAGCTGCTCGACCGTCGCGCCGAGGCGCAGCGCCTGCTGCACATCGACGATCCGACCGTCGGTGGGCCGCTGCACCGAGGCGAGCAGCTGCTCGACCTGCTCGCTCACCGAGCGCTCCGCGGTGTCGACCGGATCCCAGTGGAACGAGGTGCCGCGCTTCTCGAGCGACCGCAGCGCCTTCTGCAAGGCCGTCGTGAAGTTGCGGCCGATGGCCATCGCCTCGCCCACCGACTTCATGGTCGTGGTGAGGGTGTCGTCGGCGGCGGGGAACTTCTCGAACGCGAAGCGGGGCGCCTTCACCACGACGTAGTCGATGGTCGGCTCGAAGCTCGCCGGCGTCTTCTGCGTGATGTCGTTCGGGATCTCGTCGAGACGGTAGCCGATCGCGAGCTTCGCGGCGATCTTGGCGATCGGGAACCCGGTCGCCTTCGACGCGAGCGCCGAGGATCGCGACACGCGCGGGTTCATCTCGATGACGATGACGCGGCCGGTCTGCGGGTCGACGGCGAACTGGATGTTGCAGCCGCCGGTGTCGACGCCCACCGAGCGGATGATGTCGATGCCGATATCGCGCAACTTCTGGAACTCGCGGTCGGTGAGCGTGAGCGCGGGCGCCACCGTGATCGAGTCGCCCGTGTGCACGCCGACGGCGTCGACGTTCTCGATGGAGCAGACCACGACCGTGTTGTCGGCCTGGTCGCGCATGAGCTCGAGCTCGTACTCCTTCCAGCCGAGGATCGATTCCTCGAGCAGGACCTCGCTGGTCGGGCTGTAGTGGAGGCCGTCGCCGACGATGCGGACAAGCTCCTCCTCGGTGTAGGCGAAGCCCGAGCCCAGGCCGCCCATCGTGAACGAGGGGCGGACCACGAGCGGGTAGCCGAGATCCTTCGCGAACTCCTTGGCCTCCTCGAGCGTGTGCGCGATGTGCGAACGCGCCACGTCGGCGCCGGCCTCGAGCACGAGGTCCTTGAAGATCTGGCGATCCTCGCCGCGCTGGATCGCCTCGACCTTGGCGCCGATGAGCTCGACGCCGTACTTCTCGAGGATGCCCTGCTCGTGCAGCGCCATGGCCGCGTTGAGCGCGGTCTGGCCGCCGAGCGTGGGCAGGATCGCGTCGGGCTGCTCCTTCACGATGATCGACTCGATGACCTCCGGGGTGATCGGCTCGACGTAGGTGGCGTCGGCGAAATCGGGATCCGTCATGATGGTCGCCGGGTTCGAGTTCACGAGGATGACGCGCACGCCCTCCTCGCGGAGCACCCGGCACGCCTGGGTGCCCGAGTAGTCGAACTCGCAGGCCTGCCCGATGACGATCGGGCCGGAGCCGATGACGAGGACCGAGTTGATGTCTTGGCGCTTGGGCATTAGCTGGCGTCTCCCGTGCTGGTCTGGTTGGCGGCGCGATCCTTCACGAGAGAACGGAAGCGATCGAAGAGGTAGAAGGCGTCGTGCGGCCCGGCGGCCGCCTCGGGGTGGTACTGGACCGAGAACGCCGGGATGTCGAGGCATTCGAGGCCCTCGACCACCTGGTCGTTGAGGCTGTAGTGGCTGACCTGGACGCGACCGAGGCCCTCGGGAGAGTCGACCTCGCCCTCGATCGGCACGTCGACGGCGAAGCCGTGGTTCTGCGCGGTGATCTCGACGCGCCCCGTGCGCTTGTCGAGCACCGGCTGGTTGATGCCCCGGTGCCCGAAGGGCAGCTTGTAGGTGCTGAAGCCGAGCGCGCGACCGAGCAGCTGGTTGCCGAAGCAGATGCCGAAGTACGGAATCCCGTCGCGCAGCAGCTCGCGCAGCACGGCGACCTGCGCGTCCGAGGCGGCCGGATCGCCCGGGCCGTTCGAGTAGAAAAGGGAGTCCGGGGCGAGCTCGCGGATCTCCTCGAGCGAGGTGGACGCCGGCAGCACGGTGACGTCGAAGCCGTGCTCCGAGAGGTACTGCACGGTGGCCCGCTTGATGCCGAGGTCGAGGACGGCGATGGAGCCGACGCGCTCCACATCCCCCGTCGCGGGCACCGTGTACCGCTCGGGCGTCGTCACCTCGTTCGACAGGTTCTTGCCGCTCATGCCCTCCTGGTCGCGGACGAGCGCGAGCTGCGCCTCGGCGTCGAGCTCGAGGGCGTCGCCCGAGAAGACGCCCGCCCGCATCGCGCCGGCCGAGCGGATGTGCTTGGTGATCGCCCGGGTGTCGACTCCCGAGATGCCCACCACGCCGTCGCCCGCGAGATCCTCGTCGAGCGAGCGCTCGGCGCGGAAGTTCGAGACGCGACGCGCGGGATCGCGCACGACGAACCCGGACACCCAGATCTTGCGCGACTCCATGTCGGTGTCGTTGACCCCGGTGTTGCCGATATGCGGCGCCGTCATCAGGACGATCTGGCCGGCGTAGGAGGGGTCGGTGAGCGTTTCCTGGTAGCCGGTCATGCCGGTCGAGAACACGACCTCGCCGAGCGTCTGCCCGGTCGCACCGTAGGCGCGACCGGTGTAGCGGGTGCCGTCCTCGAGGACGAGCACGGCGGCGCCGTGCGGCACGGCGCTCGCGGGCGGTGCGGTGACTGGAGTGCTGATCATTTCTCGTCCTCCTGAGACGGGGCGGTCGGTGTGGTCTGGGGGCGCGGCGCGGCGTCCGTATCGGGCTCGGAGCCGGTGCCGGCGACGCGGTCGACCGCCGCGGCGAAGCGCACCTGGTCGGCTCGGTCCGTGAAGCGGAAGCTGGATTCGAGCTCGCGGCCGTCGGCGCTCCAGCGGAGCAGTGCGAGTCCGCCGGACTCGACCGCCTTGCCGGCCCGGCGGCCGGCGGTTCCGTAGCCCAGGATCTGGTCTGCGGCGAAATGCACCGGCGCCTCGCCGACGACTTCGAGCGTGACGCCGTCGGTGCGGACCGTCAGGCAGGCGTAGCCGCGATACCGCAGGCCGGGGATCGAGACCCGCGCGAGGGGGTCGTCGGCCGGGGTCGTCGAGACGTAGAGCACGCGCTCCGCGAACGAGGCCAGCACCTCGCCGGCCGGGGCCGACTC
>NZ_JBHSRW010000148.1:4533-5625 GCF_042659205.1 Leucobacter soli | reverse complement strand
CGCCGGAGTGGGCGTCGCAGACGACGAAGCGGGCGCGGCAGGCGGGATCCGCGCAGTTCGCGAGCCGTTTCGAAGCCGTGCCGCAGACGCCGCACCGGCCGAGCACCTCGGCGCCGGGTGCGAAGTCGACGGATTCGCGGCCGTCGAAGACGGCGAGCGACCCCTGCCAGAGGCCGTCGTTGCCGCGGGCCTCGCCGTAACGGACGACACCCCCGTCGAGCTGGTACACCTCGCCGAAGCCGCGGGCGATCATGGCCGCGGAGAGTATCTCGCAGCGGATGCCGCCCGTGCAGTAGGTCACGATCGGGCGATCCTTCAGATGGTCGAATGCGCCGCGCTCGATCTCGCCGATGAAGCCGTGCGTAGTCGCGACCGCTGGCACCACCGCACCCGCGAAGCGACCGATCTCGGCTTCCCAGGCATTGCGCCCGTCGAAGAAGATGATTTCGTCGCCGCGCTCGGCGACCAGTTCGTCGACATCCTGAGGCGAGAGGTGCACTCCGCCGCCCACCACTCCGTCGGCATCGACGACGGTCTCGTCCGGGATCCCGAAGGCTACCAACTCCTCGCGCGCCTTCACGCTGAGTTTCGGGAAGTCGGAGATCCTGCGCCAGCGGGGTGCGCGGTCCGTTCCGTGAAGCGGCTCCGGCGTCTCGGCCTCGAAGCCGGTGCCATCGCTCCACTTCACCTCGAGGTCCGAGAACGGGGCGTACTCCCGAGTGCGGCGCAGGTACAGCTTGCAGGCGTCGAGTTCGCCGCCGACAGTGCCGTTGATGCCGTGCTTCGACACGATGACGCGCCCGCGCAGGCCGAGCGAGGAGCACAGCTCGCGCTGCCACAGTCGCACCGCGTCGGGGCCGGCGACCGGGGCGAAGGCGTAGTAGAGCAGGATCTTCGGCGTGGGCACCCACCCATGCTAAACGCCGGGCCCGGGGCCCGACGACTCCCGGGCCCGGCGGCCCCCCCCGCACGTTGCCGGGCGCGGGTCACGATCCGTTTTCGCCGGCCCCGAGTCCGGAGGCCCCCTTCTTGACGAGCGGCCCCCCTATCTACTGCACGGAAGGGGGCCGCGCGTCAAGAAGGGGGCCGCTC
>NZ_JBHSRW010000148.1:0-4392 GCF_042659205.1 Leucobacter soli | reverse complement strand
TGCGTACGGGGGCCGCTCGTCAGGAAGGGGGCCGCTCGTCGGTGGGGTGGATCGGGTCAGTGGGACGGGTCGGGCCGGTGGGCCGGGTCGGGTCGGCTCGGTGAGGTGGGTCGGCTCGGGTCGGCGGGGGAAGCCGGTGGGCGGGGTGGCGGGCCTTGGGTCGGTCGGTCTGGATGGGCTGGTCGGGTCGGGCCTTCGGCGGACGCCTGCGGGCGGCTCCATCGCGACGAGTGGCCCCCTTGCTGACGAGCGGCCTGGATATTTAGCGTCCGTATGGGGGCCGCTCGTCAAGAAGTGGGCCATTCGTCGGCGGGACGGCTCGGTTAGTTTGGGGAGAACCGGGTCGGTGGCAGAGGAGAGCCGTGGCGAGCCGGGGGAAGCCGGTAGGCCGTGGGCACGCCGACGGGCTGGGGGAGGGCCGGCCTTGAGGCCGGCGCAGCCGGACACGAACCTCCAGGACGGGCCTTGACATTGACGTTGCGTCAAGCCTTACCGTGGTGATCGCCGGAGATTCCGGCGATGGATGTCTGAGGAGGCGTGCCAGTGTACTCGGTGCAAGAGGTCGCGAAGACGGCGGGCGTCACGTCCCGCACGCTGCGGCACTACGACCGGATCGGGATCCTGCCCCCGAGCCGGATCGGCGCGAACGGCTATCGCTACTACGACGAGCGGGCGCTCGTACGGCTCCAGCGCGTGCTGCTGCTGCGCGAGCTCGGTCTCGGGCTCGAAGCGATCGGACGCGTGCTCGAAGCGCAGGACGCACAGGCCGAGCGCGGCGAGGCGGCCGAGCGGGCGGAGGCCCGGATCCTCGGCAGCCACCTCGAGCTGCTGCGGCAGGAGCGGCAGCGGATCGAGGCGCAGATCGGCGCCGTCGAGCGGACGATCGAGACGCTGGCATGCCGCGATGCGCACGAAAGGAAGGGAGACCTGATCTCTCGGAACATGTTCGAAGGATTCGACCACACGCAGTACAAGGAGGAGGTCGAGGAGCGCTGGGGCGCCGACGCCTACGCTAGGAGCGACCGCTGGTGGCGCGGACTCGGCGCGGCGGGCCAGGCGGAGTGGAAGGCGCACTTGGCGCAGCTGAACGCCGACTGGATCGCGGCGGCCGAGCGGGGCGACGACCCCGAAGGCGCGGCGGCGCAGGATCTGGCCGAACGCCACGTCGAGTGGTTGAAGGGCGCGGGCGGCACTCCGGCCTCGGCGCCGGGCGGCGATCTCGTCGGTTACGTCACGGGCCTCGCGGAGATGTACGTCGCCGATGAGCGGTTCGCGGCGAACTACGGCGGCACGGAGGGCGCGGCATTCGTGCGTTACGCGCTTCTGGCCTGGGCGGGTGCGCACACCGACGGGTGAGTTATCGGTGCCGCAAGGCGGTTTCGTGGATCGTGCGGAGGATCGGCGCAGAGGGTCGACGTCGAGGATCAATGCCGCGGATCGCCCCCGCCGGTCAGCGCCGGAACGGCCTCAGTTGGTGCCGATGCGCTGCGCGTCGGCCTCTCGGGCCACGTCGATCCGCTGCTGCTGCTCGGGCGTGCGGGCGAGCGCGGGCACGACCTCCTGGCGGTCGTTCACGATCACCACGTCGTGGTCCACGTGATCGGCCATGGAGTGCACGGCGTCGATGAAGTCGCGGCGCCGGATCGCGTCGAGCACGCGGGCGTGGTCGCGCTCCATTTCGCTGGCCGTCGCGACGTTCGCGAGCCGGCCGCGGTGGGCGGGGGTGCGCAACTGGTCGTTGGTCCCGGCGTAGAGCGAGGCCAGCAGGCGGTTCTTCGCCGCGTCGAAGAGCAGCCGGTGGAAGCGGCTGTCGAAGGCCGAGGACTCCGACCCGTTCATCAGCACCGGGCAGCGGGTGCAGCCCTGCTCCTCGACGGCGGCCTGCTCGAGCGCGACGAGATCGTCTTCGCTGCGGTGCAGCGCGGCCTGCTGGGCGGCCTCGATCTCGAGCGCGCGCCGGTAGCTCAGGATCTCCTCGAGCGTGAAGTCGTTGAGGAACTCGTTGAGCAGCGTGCTCGTCGGAGCGGCGGAGCGGACGAAGGTCCCACGCCCGGGCAGCGTCTCGAGCATGCCGATGGAGGCGAGTGAGCGGACCGCCTCGCGCACCGTGCTGCGGCCGACCCCGATCTGCTCGGCGAGCTCGGGCTCGATCGGGATCCGGGTCCCCACCGGCCAGGTGCCGGTCGTGATGTGCCGGCGCAGGTAGGCAAGGGTGTTGCGCGCCCGTTCGGATCCGGTCTTCGTCGACACGTCGCTCCTCCTGCTCTCCGCGCCGCGCGCTCGGGCCGCGCTCGGGTCCGCCCAGTATAGCGAGCGGCGACACCGCCCCGTAGGCTGGGAGCAGCCAGTCGACGCCGAGGGGGCCACGATGACGAACGAGAACCCTGAACGGGGTGCCATCAATCCGTATGCCGGGATGCGCCGGGTACCCGGCTTCGAGGTGACCAGCGCCGATATCCGGGACGGGGAGCCCTTGCCGGCCGAGACCTACGACTTCGATTCGGGCGGTCAGAACCGGTCTCCGCAGCTCGCCTGGTCGGGGTTCCCGCAGGGCACCCGCAGCTTCGTCGTGACCTGCTTCGATCCGGATGCGCCGACCGGCTCGGGCTTCTGGCATTGGTCCGTGGCCAATATCCCCGCCGGTGTGACGTCGTTGCCGGCCGGGGCCGGGGACCCGACCAAGGGGCTGCTGCCCGCGGGCGCGATCACGATGCCGAACGAGACGCGCGTCTCCGAGTTCATCGGCGCCGGCCCTCCCCAGGGCACCGGCGTGCATCACTACTGGTTCGTCGTGCATGCGCTCGACGTGCCGCGCATCGACATCGATCCGCAGGCGACGCCGGCGGTGCTCGGGTTCCTCATGCGCGACCATGTGCTGGCCCGGGGCATCCTCGTCGCGACCGGCGAGTACGGCCACGTGGGCTGATCCCGCACTCCGTGAGCGGGTGCTCTGGCACGAGCTGCTTGAGGCCAGGCATACCGCGAAAGGCGAGAAAACGCCGGGAACTCTTGCGATCTCGACCATTTCTCGCCTTCCGCCCCCAGCGCAGGGGGCTCATGCGTGCGCCGAGCCGGATGCATTGACGTTAGGCTTCGAACGTCGGCTCGGGCGTCGCAGAGGGGCGCCCGGCAAGAACTGAGAACATGCGAGTGCAAGGAGAAGCGATGGTTCAGCAGCGCGCGGATGTCGAGCGCCTCCCCGCCTACGTCCAGGGCAAGTCCCTACCCGATGCGGTGAAGCTGTCCTCGAACGAGAACCCCTATCCTCCGCTCGACTCGGTGCTGGTGGCGACGCAGCAGCGGCTCGCGAGCTTCCACCTCTACCCCGACATGGGCGCGGTCGCCGTGCGCGAACGGATCGCGGCCCGGCACGGCGTGCGGCCCGAGGAGGTCGCGGTCGGCTCGGGATCGGTCGAGGTCGCCGCCCAGCTGATCACCGCGAGCGCGGGCGAGGGCGACGAGGTGATCTTCGCGTGGCGGTCGTTCGAGGCGTACCCGATCCTCGTGCAGGTCGCCGGAGCGACCGCGGTGCCGGTTCCGCTGACGGCCGACGAGCGGCACGACCTCGACGCGATGGCCGCGGCGGTGACCCCGCGCACGCGCCTGGTCTTCATCTGCACCCCGAACAACCCGACCGGCACCGTCGTGCACACCGACGAACTCGAGCGCTTCCTCGCCGCGGTGCCGAAGGACGTGCTCGTCGTGATCGACGAGGCCTACGTCCACTTCGACACCGATCCGGAATCGGCGGACGGCGTCGACTTCTTCCGGCGGCACGAGAACGTCGCCGTGCTGCACACCTTCTCGAAGGCGTACGGCCTCGCCGGTCTGAGGATCGGCTACGCGATCGCCTCGGAGCGGGTTGCCGCCAACCTGCGCCGCGTGGCCGTCCCGTTCGGGGTGAGCGACCTGGCGCAGACTGCGGCGATCGCCTCGCTCGATGCCGAGGCGGAGCTGAATGCCCGGGTCGAGCGGATCGTCGCCGAGCGCGAGCGGGTGCTCGCCGCGCTGCGTGCGAACGGTTGGAAGCCGATCGACTCGCTCGGCAACTTCGTCTGGCTGCGGACCGGGGATCGCACCGCCGAGATCGACGCCGCCCTCCGGGAGCACGGCGTGGTGGTCCGCGCGTTCGCAGGGGACGGCCTGCGGATGACCATCGGCGATCCGGAGATGAACGACCGCTTCCTCGCAGCGATCACCGGCATCACCGCGCTGTAGTGCAGCGCCCTGGCGCGGCGCGCTGAAACGGACTCGACGCCGCGCTCGCGATTTCTGCGCGCGCCCTGAGGGTCGCGGCCGCACCTGGCTCCTACAGTGGAGCCATGGCTGCTGATCACCACGGGCGGGTGCCGGCGGCCGCTGCCGCGGCCCGCGTCGAGGGCTGGGCGGCGG
>NZ_JBHSRW010000147.1:0-5628 GCF_042659205.1 Leucobacter soli | reverse complement strand
TCATGAAGAGGTCCGGCGGTGTCCTACTCTCCCACACCCTCCCGAGTGCAGTACCATCGGCGCTGTCAGCCTTAGCTTCCGGGTTCGGAAAGGATCCGGGCGTTTCCCTGACGCTATAACCACCGTAACACTATTGACATATCAACCACCCCACCCCAAAGCCCCATCAACACCGTCAATGAAACCCACACAGGGAGGGATTGTTGGTTCGTACGTCAAGAACCACAAAGCAGACGCGAACACCACCCACACGGGAACCGTGCAAGGGCCAAAACATGTCTCAACACCCACGCCACACCCCAAACAGGGATGTGAAGATTAGTTAAGTCATCGGCTTATTAGTACCAGTCAACTCCACACCTTACGATGCTTCCATATCTGGCCTATCAACCCAGTAATCTCCTGGGAGCCTCACGCACCCGAAGGTGCACGGAGATCTCATCTCGAGGCCGGCTTCCCGCTTAGATGCTTTCAGCGGTTATCCATCCCGAACGTAGCCAACCAGCCATGCCCTTGGCAGAACAACTGGCACACCAGAGGTCCGTCCAACCCGGTCCTCTCGTACTAGGGTCAGATCCTCTCAAATCTCCAACGCGCGCAGAGGATAGGGACCGAACTGTCTCACGACGTTCTAAACCCAGCTCGCGTACCGCTTTAATGGGCGAACAGCCCAACCCTTGGGACCTACTCCAGCCCCAGGATGCGACGAGCCGACATCGAGGTGCCAAACCATGCCGTCGATATGGACTCTTGGGCAAGATCAGCCTGTTATCCCCGAGGTACCTTTTATCCGTTGAGCGACAGCGCTTCCACAAGCCACTGCCGGATCACTAGTCCCGACTTTCGTCCCTGCTCGACCTGTCAGTCTCACAGTCAAGCTCCCTTGTGCACTTACACTCGCCACCTGATTGCCAACCAGGTTGAGGGAACCTTTGGGCGCCTCCGTTACATTTTGGGAGGCAACCGCCCCAGTTAAACTACCCACCAGGCACTGTCCCAGAACCCGATCAGGGTCCATGGTTAGACATCCAGTATGACCAGAGTGGTATTTCAACAACGACTCCACCAACACTAGCGTGCCAGCTTCACAGTCTCCCACCTATCCTACACAAGCCACACCGAACACCAATACCAAGCTGTAGTAAAGGTCACGGGGTCTTTCCGTCCTTCTGCGCGTAACGAGCATCTTTACTCGTAGTGCAATTTCGCCGAGTTCATGGTGGAGACAGCTGGGAAGTCGTTACGCCATTCGTGCAGGTCGGAACTTACCCGACAAGGAATTTCGCTACCTTAGGATGGTTATAGTTACCACCGCCGTTTACTGGGGCTTAAATTCAAAGCTTCACAACCGAAGTCGTTGACCTCTCCTCTTAACCTTCCAGCACCGGGCAGGCGTCAGTCCGTATACATCCATTTGCATGTTCGCACGGACCTGTGTTTTTAGTAAACAGTCGCTTCCCACTGGTCTCTGCGGCCACCACACCCTTTCCCGTGCAAGACGGTATAAGCGGATGGCCCCCCTTCTCCCGAAGTTACGGGGGCATTTTGCCGAGTTCCTTCACCATGATTCTCTCGATCTCCTGAGTATTCTCTACCTGACCACCTGAGTCGGTTTGGGGTACGGGCGGCTAAAACCTCGCGTCGATGCTTTTCTCGGCAGCATAGGATCACCTGCTTCCCCATACGGGTCCGCATCACGTCTCACCCAAAGAACCAAAATATTACTAAGGTTCGGGCTACACGTTTACACCGGGACAACCATCGCCCGGCACAGGCTACCTTCCTGCGTCACACCTGTTAATACGCTCACTCCACCACGCCGGGGTCGCACTCTCCACCCCCAACCCACCCGAAGGCAGAAAAGGGGCTTCGCTTGCTTAGCACTTGCGGCTTCGCGTTTGACGGTTCTTCGCCGGTACGGGAATATCAACCCGTTGTCCATCGACTACGCCTGTCGGCCTCGCCTTAGGTCCCGACTTACCCAGGGCAGATTAGCTTGACCCTGGAACCCTTGGTCTTCCGGAGGACGGGTTTCTCACCCGTCTTTCGCTACTCATGCCTGCATTCTCACTCGTGTAGCGTCCACGACTGGATCACTCCGCCGCTTCACTCGCCACACGACGCTCTCCTACCCAACCAGCGGGCTGAACCACGAAGGCTTGCCTATACGCTGATTGCCGCAACTTCGGTGGTGTGCTTGAGCCCCGTTACATTGTCGGCGCGGAATCACTTGACCAGTGAGCTATTACGCACTCTTTCAAGGGTGGCTGCTTCTAAGCCAACCTCCTGGTTGTCACAGCAACTCCACATCCTTTACCACTTAGCACACGCTTAGGGACCTTAGTTGGCGATCTGGGTTGTTTCCCTCTCGACTATGAAGCTTATCCCCCACAGTCTCACTGCCACGCTCTCACTTACCGGCATTCGGAGTTTAGCTGACGTCAGTAACCTTGTAGGGCCCATCGGCCATCCAGTAGCTCTACCTCCGGCAAGAAACACGCGACGCTGCACCTAAATGCATTTCGGAGAGAACCAGCTATCACGAAGTTTGATTGGCCTTTCACCCCTATCCACAGCTCATCCCCTCAGTTTTCAACCTAAGTGGGTTCGGCCCTCCACGCGCTCTTACACGCGCTTCAGCCTGGCCATGGATAGATCACTTCGCTTCGGGTCTAGGACACGCGACTCAATCGCCCTATTCAGACTCGCTTTCGCTACGGCTTCCCCACACGGGTTAACCTCGCCACATGCCGCTAACTCGCAGGCTCATTCTTCAAAAGGCACGCCATCACCAGAACAAGCTGGCTCTGACGGATTGTAAGCAAACGGTTTCAGGTACTCTTTCACTCCCCTCCCGGGGTACTTTTCACCTTTCCCTCACGGTACTAGTCCGCTATCGGTCATCTGGGAGTATTTAGGCTTATCAGGTGGTCCTGACAGATTCACACGGGATTTCTCGGGCCCCGTGCTACTTGGGATACTTCTCACGCAGTGTCACCATTTCGGATACGGGGCTCTCACCCACTCCGGCCCGCCGTTCCAAGCGGTTCTCCTATAGCAACAACATTCACGTCAGTCCACCGGCAGATGAACTAGAAAAGTCCCACGACCCCGCGTATGCAACCCCTGCCGGGTATCACACATACACGGTTTAGCCTCTTCCGGTTTCGCTCGCCACTACTCCCGGAATCACATGTTGTTTTCTCTTCCTGTGGGTACTGAGATGTTTCACTTCCCCACGTTCCCTCAACCCGCCCTATATATTCAGGCGGGAGTCACCAGGTACGCACGCGCCCTGGCGGGGTTTCCCCATTCGGACATCCTCGGATCACGGCTCGTTTATCAACTCCCCGAGGCTTATCGCAGATTACTACGTCCTTCTTCGGCTCCAGATGCCCAGGCATCCACCGTTTGCTCTTAGCAACTTAAAAATCACATAAGTAAAAAGACACACACCCGCACCCGTCAAAAAACGAGCGCGAATATGTAGACCGCAACACCCACCACCAAACACCCGCCGGCCCGAAGACCAGCAGACATCATCAAGCAAGTGCTGCAGATGCTCGCGTCCACTGTGTAGTTCTCAACGTACGACCAGTCCCACCCCCATGAACAACACGTTCCATGAGCGCAGGCCAGAAGGAACCCTCACCAACCAGGAAAACCCCGGCCAGGTCTAGGCCTTCAGGACCCAATAATGTGCACTTAGTAAAGCCCCGCTCCCCACGCCCATCCGTTCCAACAGCATCTCCACGAGGGACACACTGCGTACTAGCACAGGCGAGGAAAACAAGACTTGTCTTGTCGAATGTTCCACCCTTGAGCTGCCGGCATCACGCGTTCGGTGATGTTCCGGCAATTCTGCGGAACCCGTACGGGTTCCGAGTGCTCCTTAGAAAGGAGGTGATCCAGCCGCACCTTCCGGTACGGCTACCTTGTTACGACTTAGTCCTAATCACCAGTCCCACCTTCGACGACTCCCTCCCACGAGGGGTTAGGCCATCGGCTTCGGGTGTTACCGACTTTCATGACTTGACGGGCGGTGTGTACAAGGCCCGGGAACGTATTCACCGCAGCGTTGCTGATCTGCGATTACTAGCGACTCCGACTTCATGGGGTCGAGTTGCAGACCCCAATCCGAACTGAGACCGGCTTTTTGGGATTCGCTCCACCTTACGGTATCGCAGCCCTTTGTACCGGCCATTGTAGCATGCGTGAAGCCCAAGACATAAGGGGCATGATGATTTGACGTCATCCCCACCTTCCTCCGTGTTGACCACGGCAGTATCCCATGAGTTCCCGGCATAACCCGCTGGCAACATAGGACGAGGGTTGCGCTCGTTGCCGGACTTAACCGAACATCTCACGACACGAGCTGACGACAACCATGCACCACCTGTATAGAAGTGTCCAAAGAGTTGACGATCTCTCGCCCGTTCTTCTATATGTCAAGCCTTGGTAAGGTTCTTCGCGTTGCATCGAATTAATCCGCATGCTCCGCCGCTTGTGCGGGCCCCCGTCAATTCCTTTGAGTTTTAGCCTTGCGGCCGTACTCCCCAGGCGGGGAACTTAATGCGTTAGCTACGACACAGAACCCGTGGAACAGGCCCTACATCTAGTTCCCAACGTTTACGGCATGGACTACCAGGGTATCTAATCCTGTTCGCTCCCCATGCTTTCGCTCCTCAGCGTCAGTAGCGGCCCAGAGATCTGCCTTCGCCATCGGTGTTCCTCCTGATATCTGCGCATTCCACCGCTACACCAGGAATTCCAATCTCCCCTACCGCACTCTAGCCTGCCCGTACCCACTGCAGGCCCGGAGTTGAGCTCCGGGATTTCACAGCAGACGCGACAAGCCGCCTACGAGCTCTTTACGCCCAATAATTCCGGACAACGCTTGCACCCTACGTATTACCGCGGCTGCTGGCACGTAGTTAGCCGGTGCTTTTTCTGCAGGTACCGTCACTTTCGCTTCTTCCCTACTAAAAGAGGTTTACAACCCGAAGGCCGTCATCCCTCACGCGGCGTTGCTGCATCAGGCTTGCGCCCATTGTGCAATATTCCCCACTGCTGCCTCCCGTAGGAGTCTGGGCCGTGTCTCAGTCCCAGTGTGGCCGGTCACCCTCTCAGGCCGGCTACCCGTCGTCGCCATGGTGAGCCATTACCTCACCATCAAGCTGATAGGCCGCGAGTCCATCCCGAACCGATAAATCTTTCCCGCACCAGGCCATGCGACCAGTGCGCGTATCCAGTATTAGACACCGTTTCCAGCGCTTATCCCAGAGTTCGGGGCAGGTTACTCACGTGTTACTCACCCGTTCGCCACTCATCCACCCGGGCAAGCCCGGGCTTCAGCGTTCGACTTGCATGTGTTAAGCACGCCGCCAGCGTTCGTCCTGAGCCAGGATCAAACTCTCCGTAAAAAACTGATGCACCCGAAGGCAGCGGAATAAGCCACCCACAGGCACGAGTTTGACCTGACAACAGAAACCATCAATACTGACGATCTCGTTATCCAAAAAGGAATCTCCAACCACCACCCCAAAGAGTGGTAGCCGGGGATAATAAATTGGCATTTGACAATCAAGTGCACACTATTGAGTTCTCAAGGACCAGACACCCCCCGTA
>NZ_JBHSRW010000146.1:0-5645 GCF_042659205.1 Leucobacter soli | reverse complement strand
CGACTGACCACGGGGGCTCCCGGCGAGCTGGCCGGGGTCTGGCGGGGCGCGTTCCTCGCGCGCGGCTCGGTGACCCCGCCGGGCCGCTCGGCGAGCCTCGAGGTGGTCTGCCCGACCAATGAGACCGCGATGGCGCTCGTCGGCGCCGCAGGCCGGCTCGGCATTTCTGCGAAGAGCCGCGAGATCCGCGGCCAGCACAAGGTCCTGATCCGCGACGGCGAGGCGATCGGCGAGATGCTCGGAACCATGGGCGCCACGGCCGCCCGCACCGAGTGGGAGGAGCTGCGCAAGGCGCGCGAGACCCGGAACACCGCCAACCGGCTCGTGAACTTCGATGACGCGAACCTGCGCCGCTCGGCTCAGGCCTCGGTCGCCGCCTGCGCCAGGGTCGAACGCGCGCTGGAGATCCTCGGCGACGACATCCCCGAGCACCTGCTCTACGCGGGGGAGCTGCGGCTGAGCCATCGCGATGCGAGCCTCGACGAGCTCGGTGCGCGCGCTGATCCCGTGCTCACGAAGGACGCGGTCGCGGGGCGGATCCGGCGCCTGCTGGCGATGGCCGATAAGGTCGCCGACGAGCGGCGCATCCCGAACACCGAGGCGAGCCTGCCGGACGAGCTGGACAGCCTGTGACGGGAGCCGCTCCGGCCGGCTCCCGGGCCCGGTCGGGGTGGAACATACCCAGCGCATTTTGACGCCCGAGGCATAGACTCGAAACCACAACGAAATACAGAAGGAGCGCCAGAATGGCTGAATACACTCTGCCCGAACTGCCCTACGACTACGCTGCCCTCGAGCCGCACATCAGCGGCAAGATCATGCAGCTGCACCACGACAAGCACCACCAGGCCTACGTGACCGGTGCCAACGCTGCGGTGCAGGCGCTCGCCGAGGCCCGTGAGAGCGGCAACCTGGCGAACGTCAACAAGCTCGAGAAGGATCTCGCCTTCAACCTGGGCGGGCACGTCAACCACACGGTCTTCTGGAACAACCTCTCGCCCGAGGGCGGCGAGCGCCCCGAGGGCGAGCTCGGCGCGGCGATCGACGAGTTCTTCGGCGATTTCGAGAAGTTCCAGGCGCAGTTCACGGCCACCGCGCTCGGCGTGCAGGGTTCCGGCTGGGCTGTGCTCGCCTGGGACGCGCTGGGCCAGCGCCCCAACATCGTGCAGCTCTTCGACCAGCAGGGCAACCTCCCCGCAGGCACCGTGCCGCTGCTGATGCTCGATGTCTGGGAGCACGCCTACTACCTCGACTACCTGAACGTCCGCGCCGACTACGTCAAGGCGTTCTGGAACATCGCCAACTGGCAGGATGTCGCGAAGCGCTTCGAGGCCGCTCGCGCGCAGACGCCCGGCCTGATCTGATCCCTGTTCGGCGGGTCGCCCTTGCGAGGGGCGGCCCGCCGAGTCGCGCGCGCTCCGCGCGCATCCTCTGAAGGAGCTCCATGCGCACTCTCGACACGCTCGGCGACCTGCGATCGCGCACCGTCGTCGTCCGATGCGACCTCAATGTGCCGCTCGACGGCGAGACGATCACCGACGACGGGCGTGTCCGCGCTTCGCTCGCGACGATCCGGGAACTTCGCGAGGCCGGGGCTCGGGTCGTGCTGATCAGCCACCTCGGCCGGCCGGCCGGGGCGCCCGATCCGCGCTATTCCCTGCGCCCGGTGGCGGTTCGGATGGTCGAACTGCTCGATGCACCGGTCGGCTTCGTGACCGAGACGGTCGGGCCCGAGGCCGAGGCCGCGCGTGCGGCGCTCGGCGACGGCGACGTCCTCCTGCTCGAGAACCTCCGCTTCAACCCGGGCGAGACGAGCAAGGATGCCGAGGAGCGTCGGGCCTTCGCAGCCGAGCTGGCTCGCGGCGCCGATGCCTTCGTCAGCGACGGCTTCGGCGTGGTGCATCGTCGCCAGGCCAGCGTCACGGAGCTCGCGGAGCTGCTCCCGAGCGCGGCCGGCCGCCTGGTGGCCGCCGAGCTCGAGGTACTGCAGCGGCTGACCGTGAACCCGGCCCGCCCCTACGCGGTCGCGCTCGGCGGTTCGAAGGTCAGCGACAAGCTCGGCGTGATCGCCCACCTGCTCGAGCGCGTCGACACGCTGCTCGTCGGCGGCGGCATGGTCTTCACCTTCCTGGCGGCCCAGGGGCATCGCATCGGCGCGAGCCTGCTCGAGGCCGATCAGCTCGACACCGTGCGGGGCTACCTCGCCGAGGCCGAGCGCCGCGGCGTGCGCATCATCCTGCCGACCGATATCGTCGTCGCCGAGGCTTTCGCCGCCGATGCCGCGCTCGCGGTCGTGCCCGCCGACGACATCGAGTCGAGCCCGTTCGGCGCGGCAGGCATCGGCCTCGACATCGGGCCCGAGAGCGCGCGCGCGTTCGCCGCGGCCATCGACGACGCTGCGACCGTGTTCTGGAACGGCCCGATGGGCGTGTTCGAGATGTCCGCCTTCGCCGCCGGCACACGAGCGGTCGCGCAGGCGCTGACCGACACCGCGGGCTTCACCGTGGTCGGCGGCGGAGACTCCGCCGCAGCGGTGCGCGCACTCGGTTTCGCCGACGATCGCTTCGGCCACATCTCGACCGGCGGCGGCGCCAGCCTGGAGTATCTCGAGGGGAAGTCGCTTCCCGGTTTGGAGGTCCTCGCATGAGCGGGAACCCGCAGCAGTCCGCAGAGTCCCCGCGTGATCGGGTCGAACGCGTCCCGTTGATCGCGGGCAACTGGAAGATGAACCTCGACCACCTGCAGGCGATCGCGCACGTGCAGAAGCTCGCCTGGTCGTTGAAGGACGCGCGGCACGACTACGGCTCGGTCGAGGTCGCCGTGTTCCCGCCCTTCACTGACCTGCGGTCGGTGCAGACGCTGCTCGCCGCCGACAAGCTCGCACTCCGGCTCGGCGCGCAGGACGTCTCGCCGCAGCCTGTCGGCGCGCGTACGGGAGACGTCGCCGCGGCCTTCCTCGCGAAGCTCGAGGTCCGCTACGTGATCGTCGGCCACTCCGAGCGCCGTCACGGGCACGGCGAGGATGACGGTGTCGTCGCGGCCAAGGCCGCCGCGGCCGTCGCTGCCGGAATGGTGCCGGTGATCTGCGTCGGAGAGACGGCTGACGACCTGGAGGCGCACGGCAGCGCGGCGATCCCGCACGCTCAGCTCGAGGCCGCGCTCGGCGGGCTGCCGCCGGAGGCCGAGTACGTGATCGCCTACGAGCCGGTCTGGGCTATCGGCAGCGGCTCACCGGCCGCCCCTGAGCAGGCTCAAGAAGTCGCGTCGCTGCTGCGTGCTCGGATAGGCGAGCTCCGCGGCGAACCGGAGGCGACCGCTACCCGTGTGCTCTACGGCGGATCGGTGACCAGCCAGAACGTCGCGGGATTCCTCAAGCAGCCGGACATCGACGGTGCGCTGGTCGGCGGAGCGAGCATCGATGCCGACGAGTTCAGCAGGATCGTCCAGTTCAGGAAGCATGTCGGAGTCGTGTGACCGAGCATCCCGCGCCGTCTTTGATAAGCTGATCGTCGGCCCTATGCGCCAGACGCCCACCGAAAGGTCCTCCACGTGCTCATTCTGAACATCGTACTGATCGTGCTCCTGGTGATCACGAGCCTGCTGCTCACCCTGTTCATCCTGCTGCACAAGGGGCGTGGTGGAGGCCTCTCGGACATGTTCGGCGGCGGCGTCACCTCGAGCCTCGGCTCCTCGGGCGTCGCGGAGCGCAACCTGAACCGGCTGACCGTCATCGTGTCGCTGGTCTGGGCGGTCTGCATCGTCGGACTCGGCCTGATGTCGCGCCTGGGCCTGGCCTGACGGCCGCCCGCCGGCGCCGCAGTTTCGATTCTTCCTTCGATAGAAGAGGTGTAGTTTGTCCAGCAGCAATGCGATCCGTGGAGCCCGAGTGGGCTCCGGTCCGATGGGCGAGAAGGACCACGGCGTCCGTGCCGAGCGCATCGCGATCTCCTACTGGGACGCGCTCGGCAATGAGACCATCCGCTATTTCGCAGCGGATGTCGCCGAGGAGGAGATCCCCGAGCAGATCGACTCGCCGCACACCGGCCTGCCGGCAGGCCGGAATCAGGCGAGCCCGCCGGAGCTCGCGAAGAACGAGCCCTACAAGACCCACCTCGCTTACGTGAAGGAACGCCGCACGCCCGAAGAGGCCGAGGAGCTTCTCGAGGCCGCGCTGCAGAAGCTGCGCGAGCGCCGCGGTCAGGCGCCCGCGAACGCCTGACGCTCGATCCCCAGCCGATCCTCAGCGTCGAAGCGTCGCGAGCAGCGCCTCGACCTGGTTCTCCATGATGGAGAAGACGGGTCGACCCAGTGCCGCGAGCACTTGACGATCGCCACGGGCCTGAGCCGAGATGAGCGCCGAGAAGTCGGTTCCGAGCACGGTTCCGGATGACTCGGCGGCGGCGGACGCCCCATCGAGCGGCGCCGCCTCGGCGATGACGGCGGGGGTCGTATCGAGGATCTGGAGGAAGACGCCTCGTTTCGGCCCGCCCTTGTGGAACTGGCCGGTCGAGTGCAGGTAGCGCGGGCCGAAGCCCAATGCGACCGGAACACCCAGCGCTTTCACGAGCGCCCCGCGCAGCTCGGCGAGCGGTGCATCGGTGCGGCGGTCGAGATATGCCTGGATCGCGAGATATCCGTCCGGCTCGAGCGCAGCGCGCAGCTGTGCGACGAGGTCTTCGGGGTCCGGGCGATGCACCCCGTCCTCGACGTCGCCGATGCTGCTGCCATCGGTGCCGGCGGCGTCGAGCAGCGCCCGCGCGGCGGCCTTGGCGGCCTCGACATCGGGCTGGTCGAAGGGGTTCACGCCGATCAGTCGACAGAGTGCTGCGGTCGCGACCTCCCAGAGGAGGAAGTGCCCGCCCAGCGGCCCTGAGACGGTGAGTGTGTCGGGTCGGCCCTCGTCCGGCCCCGGGTCGGGCCGCAGCTCGACCAGCAGCTCGTGCCCGGGGAGGGCGCCGCGGAGTTCGGGCGCGTCGGCGGGGAGTGCGATCGGGAGGACCCCCGCTCCGTCCTTGCCCGTGCTCTCGGCGATCAGCTGCTCGATCCAGTCCGCGAGCGGGGTCCCGCGCACCTGGCTCTCGAAGACGCCGCAGAGGTAGCGGCGGGGGAGCGCCGCAGCCAGTGCCGCGGCGAGTCGGAGCGCCGGGTTCTCCTCGGAGTCCGCGCTCAGCGCTGCGGCTGCGGCAGCGGCCTCGGCGAGCAGGGATCGCACGTCGGCTCCGGCGAGCACGGACGGCACCAGACCGAACTCGGTCAGCGCGGAGTACCTGCCGCCGACCTGCGGGTCGGCCAGGAAGACGCGATAGCCGCGCTCGCGGGCATGGGAGTCCAGCTCCGAGCCGGGATCCGTCACCACCGCAATGCGCTCCGCTGCGTCGATACCGGCTGCCGCGAACGCGGCCTCGAACGCCGTGAGCTGACTGCGCGTCTCGACGGTCGTGCCCGACTTGGAGCTGACGACGACGGCCGTCCGGTCCAGGTCGAGGAGTGCGCGGGCGATCTCGGCCGGGTGGGTCGAGTCGACCACGGTCAGCGGCGCCCAATCGCGGTGGCAGATGACCTCCGGCGCCAGGCTGGAGCCGCCCATGCCGCACAGCACCACCCGGTCGACCCCGCGCGCCGAGAGCTCGGCCCGCAGCGCCTCG
>NZ_JBHSRW010000145.1:0-5652 GCF_042659205.1 Leucobacter soli | reverse complement strand
CCTGCCGCGGGTGCGGCCACGGTGGCGGTCACGGTGGCGTCGGCTCAGGTCGGCGCGAGTGCGCCGCAGGCGCCGCTCGCCGCCGCGAAGGGCAAGAAGAAGGCCAAGAAGCCGAGCCCGGCGAAGTTCGCCAAGAAGGTGAACGCGGCCGCGAAGAAGAAGGTGCGCGCGGCGCGGGTCACCTCCGCCCTGCAGTGGTCGATCCCGGTGAAGTCCACGAAGAAGCGGGCCTGGTGGGTGTCCGTCAGCGTCGGCAAGGGCTACCGCCTGGGCAATAGCACCATCGGGAACAGCGCGAGTCAGGCGACGGTCACCGCCTACCGCAAGGCCGTGATGGCGACGTTGAAGCGGAACAAGCTGAAGCCGACCGGCACCGTGAAGTTCTCGAATCAGATCACCAAGTCCTACGCCGGTTCGCGTTACGTCTGCTCGGTCGGATACACGGTGCCGAGCCGGTACGGGGTGACGCCCTCGTCGTCGTTCTGGTGCACGACGCGGGCGAAGGCGAACGCCGCGGTGAAGCGGCTCGCACCGTTCGAGAAGGCGTACCGGTCAGGAGGCCGATCGACCAAGGGGATCGGCTTCAGCGGAGCCGCGAAGGTGAAGTCGAGCGCCTCCGCCGAGTACCGGGCGTACAAGAAGACCACGGTCGGGATCGGCCCCGTCGAGGGCGTGGGCGGCTTCTCCGGGTACTTCGGCAAGGCTCCGGGCAAGAGCTGGCGGTTCGTGCTCGGCGTTCAGGCGATCCAGAACTGCAGCGACTGGGAGGCGACCCAGCTCGGCCGCCGCGCCTGGGCCGGTTTGAGCTGCTGGCGCGGGGACTACTCGACCGGATACGAGGACAAGGTGCGGGCCTGGTAGCAGGTCGGGCAGCGTACCGGGCGCCGGTGCGCGAGGCACCGGACCCGGACCGGGACCGCATCGGATCGGATCGGCTGGTTCGGCTCGGATCGGCTCGGTGTGCGATGCAACGGCATGCGCCGCGGGCATCCGTCCAGAGTCGCGCAAACTGAGAGTTGAGTGAATGAGGCTCAACTTTCGCGCCGAGAACTTGACGCGATCCGGCACGCGAGTAAACTTGAGTGCAAATGGCTCAACTTGCGCGGGAGGCGCCGATCGAGCCGTAGAAATGCAGAGATCCGGGATCCGCCAGGCCCACGCGCCGGCGAAGCCCACCATCCGTACGACACCCAAGGAGAAACGTATATGTCACGTGCAGTAGGCATCGACCTCGGCACCACCAACTCGGTCGTCGCCGTCCTCGAGGGCGGCGAACCCACCGTCATCGCGAACGCCGAGGGCTTCCGCACCACGCCCTCGATCGTCGCCTTCACCAAGGACGGCGAGGTGCTCGTCGGCGAGACCGCCAAGCGCCAGGCCGTCACCAACGTCGACCGCACCATCGCCTCGGTCAAGCGCCACATGGGCACCGACTGGAAGAGCGATGAGATCGACGGCAAGCGCTACACCGCGCAGGAGATCAGCGCCCGCACGCTGATGAAGCTGAAGCGCGACGCCGAGACCTACCTGGGCGACAAGGTGACCGACGCCGTCATCACCGTGCCCGCCTACTTCAACGACGCCGAGCGCCAGGCCACCAAGGAGGCCGGCGAGATCGCGGGCCTCAACGTGCTCCGCATCATCAACGAGCCCACCGCGGCCGCCCTGGCCTACGGCCTCGACAAGGGCAAGGAGGACGAGCTGATCCTCGTCTTCGACCTCGGCGGCGGCACCTTCGACGTCTCGCTGCTCGAGGTGGGCAAGGACGACGACTTCTCCACCATCCAGGTCCGCGCGACCGCCGGCGACAACCGCCTCGGCGGCGACGACTGGGATCAGCGCATCGTCGACTGGCTCGCGCAGCAGTTCAAGGCCACCACCGGCGTCGACGTCTCGGGCGACAAGATCGCACTGCAGCGTCTGAAGGAGGCTGCGGAGCAGGCGAAGAAGGAGCTGTCGAGCTCGATGAGCACGCAGATCCAGCTGCCCTACCTCTCCCTCACCGAGAACGGGCCCGCGAACCTCGATGAGACGCTGACCCGCGCGAAGTTCGAGGAGCTGACGAAGGATCTGCTCGAGCGCACCCGCAAGCCGTTCACCGACGTGATCGCCGAGGCCGGCGTCAAGGTCTCCGACATCGCGCACGTCGTGCTCGTCGGCGGCTCGACCCGCATGCCCGCGGTCTCGGATCTGGTGAAGCAGCTCACCGGCGGCCAGGAGCCCAACAAGGGCGTCAACCCCGATGAGGTCGTCGCCGTCGGCGCCGCCCTGCAGGCCGGCGTGCTGAAGGGCGAGCGCAAGGACGTGCTGCTGATCGACGTCACCCCCCTGAGCCTCGGCATCGAGACCAAGGGCGGCATCATGACGAAGCTCATCGACCGCAACACCGCTATCCCGACGAAGCGCTCGGAGACCTTCACCACGGCCGAGGACAATCAGCCGTCGGTGGCGATCCAGGTGTTCCAGGGCGAGCGCGAGTTCACCCGCGACAACAAGAACCTCGGCACCTTCGAGCTGACCGGCATCGCTCCGGCGCCCCGCGGCATCCCCCAGATCGAGGTCACCTTCGATATCGACGCCAACGGCATCGTGCAGGTGGCGGCGAAGGACAAGGGCACCGGCAAGGAGCAGACGATCACGATCTCGGGCGGCTCGAGCCTCTCGAAGGAGGACATCGAGCGGATGGTGCGCGAGGCCGAGGAGCACGCGGCCGAGGACAAGCAGCGCCGCGAGGCCGCCGAGACCCGCAACAACGCCGAGCAGCTCGCCTACTCGGTCGAGAAGCTGATCTCGGAGAACGAGGACAAGCTGCCCGAGGACGTCAAGACCGAGGTCCAGGGCGACCTCGACGCGCTGAAGCAGGCGCTCGCCGGCGACGACGACGCGGCGGTGAAGACCGCCGCCGACAAGCTCGGCGAGAGCCAGCAGAAGCTCGGCCAGGCGATCTACGAGGCCGCGCAGCAGGAGGCCCCGGAGGCCGCCGGCGACGCCGCCGACTCGAACGACGAGGACGTGGTCGACGCCGAGGTCGTCGAGGACGATGAGGAGCAGAAGTAGCCATGACGAATGAGGAACGGCTGCCGGGCGATCCGCACGGCGACGATGTTCCCCAGGGCGCGGAAGGGTCGGAGGCTGCTGCCTCCGGCCCTCAGCCGCAGGAGGGGGACCTGACCGTCGAGGACATCATCGGCGCCGAGCAGTCGGCGGGCGTCGCTGACGCGGACGCGCCGGATGACGCGGCGGCGACGGACGATGAGGCGAATCCCCACCTCGACGACCTGCGCCGCATCACCGCCGAGTACGCCAACTACCGCAAGCGCACGGAGGCGAACGCCGTGCTCGAGAAGCAGCGCGCGACCGCCGCGGCGATCCTGCCCCTGCTCCCCGTGCTCGACGACCTCGACCGCGCCGAGCAGCACGGCGATCTCGAAGAGGGCAGCGCCTTCGCCACGATCGCCCAGAAGCTCCGCGGCACCGTCGAACGGATGGGCCTCGAGAGCTTCGGCGAGAAGGATGAGCCCTTCGACCCCCAGCAGCACGAGGCGATCGCCCAGGTTCCGGTGCCCGGCACCGAGCAGCCGACCGTGCTCGATGTGATCGAACGAGGCTACCGTATCGGAGACGTTGAACTGCGCCCCGCGAAGGTAGCGGTGGCGGTGGGGGCAGATGGCTAGTCAGGACTGGCTCGAGAAGGATTTCTACCAGATCCTCGGCGTCGCCAAGGATGTGAGCGATGCCGAGCTGAAGAAGGTCTATCGCAAGCTGGCGCGGAAGTACCACCCGGATTCGAACCCGGGCGATGCGGCTGCCGAGGCGAAGTTCAAGGAGATCAGCGAAGCCTTCGCCGTGCTCTCCGACAGCGAGCAGCGGGCCGAGTACGATCAGATCCGCGCCATGGGCGCCGGGTCGGCCCGCTTCACGGCCGGCGGGGCGGGCGGGCAGGGCTTCGAGGACATCTTCGGCGGCATGTTCGGCGGCCAGGGCGGGCGTACGCAGTACACGTTCCAGAACGGCGGCCAGGGCGGCTTCGAGGACATCTTCAGCATGTTCGGCGGCGGAGCGCAGCAGCGCGGGCCGCGACCGGGCCGCGATGTCACGGCCTCGACCACGCTCGACTTCGAGACGGCCGTGCGCGGCGACACCGTCACCCTGCAGGCGCCGAGCGGCACGGTCAAGGTGAAGATCCCCTCCGGCGTCAACGACGGCCAGAAGATCAAGGTGCGCGGCAAGGGCGAGCCGAGCCCCGACGGCGGCCCGGCCGGTGACATCATCCTCACCGTTCACGTGCGCAAGCACCCCGTGTTCGAGCGCGACGGCCACCACCTGCGGCTCACCCTGCCGGTGACGTTCTCCGAAGCCGCGCTCGGGGCCACGGTCGAGGTGCCGACCCTGGGCGGCGACCCGGTGAAGCTCCGGATCCACCCGGGGACGCCGAGCGGCCGGATCCTGCGGGTCAAGGGCCGCGGAGTCCACTCGGCCAAGGGCTCGGGCGACCTGCTGGCCGAGGTGCAGGTGGCGGTGCCGGCGCACCTGAGCGACGAGGCGAAGGAGGCCCTCGAGGCCTTCCGCCGCACGGAACCCGACGAGAACCCCCGCGCCGACCTGCTCGCGCGGGCGAAGGGGTAGGTATGGCCCCCGTCATTCTGCGTGCCGGGCGGCGTTCCTGCCCCGTCATCCTGCGCGAGCGCAGCGAGTCGCAGGATCCAGCTACGGAGTCGCGTATGGATCCTGCGACTTCGTTCGCTGCGCTCACTGCGCGCAGGATGACGGTGGGAGCGAGCGAACGCGGGATGACGGCGGGTATGGAGGAGCGACCATGACGCAGCAGATGGATCGGCACACCCCGATCTTCGCGATCGCCGCCGCCGCCGAACTGGCCGAGATGCACCCGCAGACCCTGCGCCAGTACGACCGGATCGGACTCGTATCGCCGCAGCGGACCAGCGGCAACACCCGCCGCTATTCGCTGCACGACGTCGAGCGACTGCGCGAGGTCGCCCGGCTCTCGGCGGAGGGGCTCAGCCTCGAGGGCATCCGCCGCGTGCTGCAGCTCGAGGACCGCGTCGCCGAGCTCCAGGACCGCGTGCGGGAGCTCGAGCGCGCGCTCTCGAACGAGGTGCTGAGCCGGCCCGAGCGGCGCGTCTTCGCCGCCGGCACCGCCGGAGAGGTGATCTCGATGCGCCGTGGCGCGCGCGTGCGCCGCAGCGCCGAGGTCGTCGTGTGGCGGCCCGGGACGGATCAGCGCTAGAACGCTCCGGGCTCTGCGGGAACGGCAGTGCTGAAACGGCAGTGCTGAAACGGCACCGATCTGCAGGATTGCACAGGCGAATGCGGGTGGCCCTGTGCAATCCTGCAGATCGGTGCATCCCTGCAGCGGACTGCTCTGCGAGAATAGGGCGATGACCGGGATCGACGAGGTGTTCGCCGCCCTGTCGCGCGAACCGGATCTCGACTCGGCCGAGCTGCAGGCGCACGACGCCACCGATCGGCTGCTGCTCGAACTCGCCGCGGCGAGTTCCGATCCCGACCCGGCATCGCTCGGCGCCGGTACCCTGAGCATCATCGGCGACCGCCACGGGGCGCTCACCCTCGGGGCCGCGGCCGCGCTGGGTGCCCGCGGGATCCGCGTCTTCCAGGATCCGCTCCTCGCCG
>NZ_JBHSRW010000144.1:0-5714 GCF_042659205.1 Leucobacter soli | reverse complement strand
TGGTGGCGGGCGCCGCCCTGCATCCCCTCGGGGTCCTGTTCGCGCTCATCGCCGCGGCCGGCAACGCGACCTACTACGCGCTGGGGGCTTCGACGCACCACGGGATCCCGCCCCTGCCCTTCGTGGGGCTCGGCCTGCTGCTGGCGACGATCGTGCTGGTCGTCGTCGGGGGGACCGGGCTCCTCCCGATCGCGTTCACCGGCGCGCCCGCGGTGCTCGCCGGGGCGGAGCTGCCGGTGGTGCTCGTCGTCTCCGGGATGGTGTTCGTCTCGACCGTCGCCGCCTACGTGCTCGGGGTCGCGGCGTCGCGCCGGCTCGGTGCGACGATGGCGAGCTTCACCGGGTACGCCGAACCGCTCTTCGGCATCCTCTGGACGATCCTGCTGCTCGCGATCCTGCCGACCTCGCTCCAATGGCTCGGCGCGGCGCTCATCATCGCCGGTGTCGTCACCGTGAAGATCGGGGAGCTGCTGCAGGCGCGCCGGCGCGCGGCCTCGAACTCGGCCGCCCGCACGGTCGACTGATCGCCCGCTGACCGATCGGGGTGCTGTTGGTCGGCGAACGGCCGATCGGCGGCCCCTGCCCGCGGCTCGTCGGACCAACGAACTTGATTGTTCGGCATGCCGAACTTACACTGGTCGAAAGACGAGGGGAGTGGTGCGCATGCACCGGAGAGCACGGGGCGCGCAGCGCACGCAGAGGCGGCGGAGCGCGGAGATCGGACGCCGGTGGGCGGGGATCCCGCTGATCTGCGGTGTCGCGGTCGCGCTCGCCGCCTGCGGCGCGGGATCGAGCGCAGCGGGCGGATCCGGGGGCTCGGATGCGAACGCCGCAGGCGACGAACGGCCGGTGGTGCTCACGACGTTCACCGTGCTCGCCGACATCGCCGAGCAGGTCGCCGGGGAGCACCTCCGCGTGGAGTCGATCACCAAGGTCGGCGCGGAGATCCACGGCTACGAGCCGACGCCCGGCGACATCCGCAAGGCCGCCGACGCCGATCTGATCCTCGACAACGGCCTCGACCTCGAGCTCTGGTTCGCCCGTTTCGTCGAGGGCCTCGACGTGTCCCGGGTCGTCGCTTCCGAGGGCATCGAGGTGATGGAGATCGCCGAGGACGCCTATTCCGGCCGGCCCAACCCGCACGCCTGGATGAGCCCGCTCAACGTGCAGATCTACGTCGACAACCTGGTCGACGCGTTCGCCGACCTCGACCCCGCGCACGCCGAGGACTTCCAGCAGAACGGCGAGGCGTATCGCGCGGAGCTGCAGGAGGTGCAGGACGTCCTCGTCGCCGAGCTCTCGGTGCTTCCCGAGAACGAGCGGGCGCTCGTGACCTGCGAGGGCGCGTTCTCGTACCTCGCCCGCGACGCCGGCCTGACCGAGCAGTACATCTGGGCCGTCAACGCCGAGCAGCAGGCGACGCCTCAGCAGATCGCCTCGACGATCGAGTTCGTGGAGGAGCGCGGCGTGCCGGCGGTGTTCTGCGAGTCGACCGTCTCCGACAAGCCGATGCGGCAGGTCGTCGAGGCCACCGGGGCGCGGTTCGGCGGCACCCTCTACGTGGACTCGCTCTCCGAGCCCGGGGGCCCCGTGCCGAGCTACCTCGAGCTCATCCGCTACGACGCCGAGACGATCGTCGCCGGGCTCACGGGAGCGGGCGGATGAGCGTGAAGACGGGCGTGCCGCCGATCGGAGGGACGACCGCGCCGGCCCTCCGGGTCGACGGGGTGACGGTCCGCTACGGCGACGTGCTCGCTCTCGACCGCGCGAGCCTCGAGGTGGCTCCCGGGCGGGTCTGCGGGATCATCGGCGTGAACGGCTCGGGCAAGTCGACGCTGTTTAAGGCCGTCATGGGACTGGTGCACCCCGATGCCGGCAGCGTCCTCATCGCCGGAGACACCCCCGCCGCTGCGCGCCGCGCGGGCGCCGTCGGGTACGTTCCGCAGAGCGAGGCCGTCGACTGGGATTTCCCGCTCTCGGTGCGCGACGTCGTGATGACCGGCCGCTACGGGCGGATGGGGTTCACGCGCCGGCCGAAGGCGGCGGATCGCGAGGCGGTCGAGCGGGCGCTGGCCCGCGTCGAGCTCTCCGACTACGCGGACCGGCAGATCGGCCGGCTATCGGGAGGGCAGCGCAAGCGCGCCTTCGTGGCCCGGGGCCTCGCGCAGGGCGCGACCGTGCTCCTGCTCGACGAGCCCTTCGCCGGGGTCGACAAGCGATCCGAGGCCACCATCACGCGACTGCTGCGCGAGCTCGCCGCCGAGGGGCGCACGATCCTCGTCTCCACGCACGACCTCCACGCCCTGCCCGGTCTCGCCGACGAGGCGATCCTGCTCATGCGCCGTGTGCTCGTGCACGGTGCGCCGTCGGAGGTGCTCACTCCCGAGCACCTCTCGCTCGCCTTCGGCCTCGACGTGCTGAGCGGAGGCGAGGACGAATGACCCCGCTCGACCTGCTCCTCGAACCGCTGGGCTACGACTTCATGCTCCGCGCGCTCGCGATCGCGCTGATCGCCTCCGCGGTGTGCGCCGTGCTCTCGTGCTGGCTCGTGCTGATCGGCTGGTCGCTCATGGGGGATGCGGTGTCGCACGCCGTGCTCCCGGGGGTCGTGCTCGCCTACATCGTCGGAGCACCATTCGCGCTGGGCGCCGTGGTCTTCGGCCTCCTCGCCGTCGTGCTGATCGGCGCGGTCCGCGACACGAGCCGGGTCAAGGAGGACGCGGCCATCGGGATCGTCTTCACGACCCTGTTCGCGCTCGGCCTGGTGCTCATCTCGGTGACGCCGTCGCAGACCGACCTGACCCACATCATCTTCGGCAACCTGCTCGGCGTCACCCCCGCCGACTTCGTGCAGATCGCCGTCCTCGGCGCGATCGTGCTCCTCGTGATGGTGGCGAAGCGCCGCGACTTCACCCTCTACGCCTTCGATCCGTCGCATGCGCACGCGATCGGTCTCAACCCCAGGTTCCTCGGCGCCCTCCTCCTCGGCCTGCTCGCACTGACCGCCGTGGTCGCGCTGCAGACGGTCGGCGTGATCCTCGTCGTCGCGATGCTCATCATCCCCGGTGCGACCGCGTTCCTGCTCACCGACAGCATCTGGCGGATGCTGCTCATCGCCCCCGGCATCGCCGTCGTCTGCGCACTTGCCGGGATCTACAGCAGCTACTACCTGGACACCGCCTCGGGCGCCATGATCGTGCTCGCGCAGGGCGCCGCGTTCGCCCTCGCCTATGCCGTCAGTCTGACCCGGAAGCTGCGGCGGAGACGTACAGCGCGTGCATCGGTGTCCGCCCGAGCGTGACGGGCTCGCCGCCGCCTGCCGGGGTGACCTCGACCGCGTCCGAGAACGGGGCGCCCTCGGCGACGTCGAGTCGCGTGCCGATCACGATGCCGCGGGTGGCGAAGAACTGCAGGAGCGCCGGATCCTCGTCCGAGATGCGCTCGACCACCACGCTGCGGCCCGCGTCGGCGTGGGAGAGCTGCACCGCATCCAGCCGCGGCATCGAACCGTCGGCCGCCGGTATGGGATCCCCGTGCGGGTCCCGAGACGGGAAGCCGAGCAGCTCGTCCATCCGCTCGACCATGAAGTCGGAGACGGTGTGCTCGAGGGCCTCCGCCTCGTCGTGCACCTGGTCCCAGCCGTAGCCGAGCACCTGCACGAGGAACGACTCGATGAGGCGATGCCGTCGCACCATGGAGATCGCGTAGGATCGCCCGAGCTCGGTGAGCGAGACCGCCCCATAGGGGGCGTGCTCCATCAGCCCCTGCTCGGAGAGCTTGCGCACGGCGTCCGAGACCGAGGAGAGCTTCAGTCCGGTCCGCTCGGCGATCAGGCTCGGGACCACCGGCGAGTCGGACCACTCGGAGAGGCTCCAGACCGCTTTGAGATAGTTCTGGGTGCTGACGGACAGCTCGGTGACCGACACGTGCACCTCCTGCTTCTCCGCGACCGTTCGGCTGGCTCTCAGCGTAGCCGATCGCCCCGGCTGCGGCCCGGGAACGGGCGGCCCGGCGCCCGGCGGCCCGATGGACCGGTACCGGCGGACCGATCCACCGGATCGCTGTCGGATGCGCGGCTATTCCGGCAGCGGCGCGTCCTCTCCGGCGAGGATGACGCGCTCCGCCGCGATCGACTCGAGGTCCTCGGCGCGGACGCTCATGGGGTCCGCATCCAGGGCGACGAGATCGGCGTGCGCGCCGACGGCGAGCGATCCGAGCTCGCCGTGCAGACCGAGCGCGCGGGCGCCGCCGTGGGTGTGCATGCGCAGCGCCTGCCAGACGCCGATCGACTGGGACGGATCGAGTGCGCGCCCGTGGAAGGTGAGGCGATCGATCGTCGCCGCGACGCTGCGCATCGGCTTGGTCTGGTGGTAGTCGGATCCGATCCACACGTCGGAGCTGCCCGAGATCTCCCAGCCGTCGGCCAGCATGGTGCGGAACGGGAACTGCTGCGTCCATGCCTGATCGCCGACGTACTCGGGCACGAACTCGCCGAAGTTGCGGATGAAGATCGGTTGCGGGACGGGCACGATCCCGGCCTCCCGCCAGGCGCTCGAGAGCCGAGCGTAGTCGGGGACGAAGTTGCCGGCGTGCTCGATACGGATCTGCGGGTGCTCGCCGAAGCGCTCCCTCGCCTCGACGAGCGCGCGGCAGACCTCGAGCTGGGCGCGGTCGCCGTTCGCGTGGACGGCGAGGTGCAGGCCGGCGGCCTGCGTGCTCCGGTAGATCTCGAGCAGCTCGTCCCGGCCCAGAGCGACCTCGCCGCATGATCCCGGCTGATGCACGTACTCGGTGCCGATGGCCGCGCGCGCCGCGGAGAAGCCGCCGTCGGAGAAGACCTTCACGCCGCGGATCCCGAATCTCGCGGGGTCGTCGCCGCCGAGCGAGACGAGCGTCTCCGGATCGCACGCCGTGGCGAGGTCCAGTGTTCCGGGCACCCAGAGGTAGGCCTGGATCCGGCTGCGGATTCGGCCGTCGGCGATGCCCGCGCGGAACGCGCGCAGGCCGGAGACGGTCTCGCTGATCTCGCCGATGGTGGTGACGCCGTGACGGGTGAACATGTCGCGCACCCCGGACTCGAGGGCGGGCAGCAGCTCGTGGTCGTCCGGGCGCGGGAACGGGATGAGGTTGTCCATCTCCATCACGATGCCGGTCGGCTCGCCGCGCTCGTCGCGCTCCACGGTCGGCTTGCCGGTGATGCTCCCCTGGGTCGCCTCGTAGCCGCGGCCGATCCCACTGAGCTCCAGGGCCGTGGAGTTCAGGATGCTGAGGTGGCCGCCGGCGCGGATGACGATCGCGTGGTCGCGGCTCACGGCGTCGAGCTCGGCGCGGGTCGGAAACCGGCCGTCGTCGAGCTTCTTGTCGAAGAAGAGGTTGCCCTGCGCGACGATCCAGCGGCCGCGCGCGCGGGGCACGGCCGCCCGCAGCGTGCGGAGCACGTCGCCGATGTTCCGGCAGAGCGGCACGCGGACGTCGACGACGCCGTGCTGCGAGACCGCCGCGACTTCGACGTGCGCATGCGGGTCGACGAAGCCGGGCAGGAGGGTCGTGTCGCCGAGGTCGACGGTCTCGGTGGCGGGCCCGGTGAAATCGCGGATCGTGTCGCGGGGCACGACGCCCTGGATTCGACCGCTCTCGATGAGGACGGCGCGGTCGCGGGTCTCCTCGTCCGGTGCGAGCATGGAGTGCACGCGGCCGGCGAGCAGGATCCGGTC
>NZ_JBHSRW010000143.1:0-5765 GCF_042659205.1 Leucobacter soli | reverse complement strand
GGTGGCCGGCCTGCTCGCGGTGATCCTCGTCGCGGCGATCGGCGGGGCGATCGACCCGCACGCGCTCGGAACCTCGGCGACGTCTTCGAGCGGAGCGAGCGGTGCGAACACAGCCACCGCCGACGCCGCCGCACCCGCGCAGACGGTGCACGTCACCGCCGCCGACATGCGGTTCACGCCGAACCGGATCGAGGTTCCCGCGGGCACCCGGCTGGTGATCGAGCTGACGAATGCCGACCCGGAGCTCGTGCACGACCTGGTGCTGGCGAACGGCGTGCATGGTACGCGTCTCGCTCCGGGCGCCTCCGAGACCATCGACGTCGGGATCATCACCGGCGACGTCGCCGGCTGGTGCTCGATCGTGGGGCATCGTCAGATGGGGATGACCCTCGAGATCATCGCGACCGGCGGCGACGCAGGCGCGAACGGCGCGAACGGCGCGGACGCAGACGACCCGGGCGCTGCGGCCGAGCACGACCACGCCGGATCCGGCGAGGCATCCGACGAGAGCGCGGCCGGGCTCATCGACCTGACGCGGGATCCGGGCGCCGGCTTCTCCCCCTACGACGCGGTGCTGGATCCGCTGCCCGCCACCGACCGGCCGACGACGCACCGCATCGAACTGCCGGTGACCGAGCAGGTCCAGGAGGTCGCGCCCGGGGTGCGCCAGCGGCTCTGGACGTTCGGCGGTTCCGCACCGGGCCCGATCCTGCACGGCCGCGTCGGCGACACCTTCGAGATCACGCTCGTCAACGACGGCACGATCGGGCATTCGATCGACTTCCACGCCGGGGCGCTCGCGCCCGACGAACCGATGCGCACCATCGCGCCGGGCGAGTCGCTGACCTACGCCTTCACGGCGACGCGGTCGGGGATCTGGATGTACCACTGCTCCACCATGCCGATGTCGGCGCACATCGCGAACGGCATGTACGGGGCAGTGATCATCGAGCCCGAGGATCTGCCCGAGGCGGATCGGAGCTACGCGCTCGTGCAGGGCGAGTACTACCTGGGGCCGCAGGACGGCGAGGTCGACATGGATCGGCTCGCGGCGGAACAGCCGGACCTCGTGACGTTCAACGGCTATGCGGCCCAGTACGACCACGCTCCGCTGGCCGCCGCCGTCGGCGAGCGGGTGCGCATCTGGGTGCTCGACGCGGGGCCGAACCGCGCCTCGAGCTTCCACGTGGTGGGCGGCCAGTTCGACACGGTGTGGTCGGAGGGGCGCTACCTGGTGCACCGGGCTGCAACGACCGGATCGCAGGCGCTCGCGCTGCAGCCCGCGCAGGGCGGATTCGTCGAGCTCGTGTTCCCCGAGTCCGGCACCTACCCGTTCGTGTCGCACCTCATGGTCGACGCCGAGCGCGGGGCGCACGGCGTCTTCCGCGTCGCGGGATGATCCCGCCCGGAGAACGACGAAGCCCCCGACCTCGCGGCCGGGGGCTTCGCAGCAGCGACGACGCTTACTTGACGGCGGCCTTCAGCTTGCTGCCGACCGACACCTTCACGCGCTTGCCCGCGGGGATGTTGATGGTCTCGTTGGTGCGCGGGTTGCGACCGGTACGAGCAGCGGTGTCAACGGCCTCGAACGACAGCCAACCCGGGATCGACACCTTGCCGCCCTTGGCAACGGTCTCGGAAACTGCCGAGAAGAGGCCATCGAGCACGGCCGACACCGCGGCCTGGCTCTGACCGGTCTCAGCGGCGACCTTGGCAACGAGTTCCGTCTTGTTCAGCGACATGTTTTGTCCTTCCGAGGGCTGGGCCCTGCTGAGCCGTGCCCGTCATGTGGTGTGCCCCTCACGGGGCTCGATCGGGTGATCGCGTACGAATCTACCCCAAATTCCCGGAGGATCGGCGGAATCGTGCGGATTTGCGCCATATTTCTCATCGTTTCACCCTGAGCGAACTCTCAGAGCATCTATGGTGAGTGTGAAGGGCCCGCCCGGCGACGATTCGGCTGCGCCCCGTAGATCCTCAGGGCGGCTCCCGAGCCGGCCAGAACAGCAATGCCCCGGAGACCGATACCCATGTCAGACCCCACCGACGCAACGACCACGCGGCCGATCCGCATCCTCACGACCTACTTCATGGATGCTCCGAACCTCCCCGCGGACTACTCCGACGAGTTGCATCGGCTCGCCGCGAACGCCGCCCGGGTCATCATGAGCACCGGTGACGACGTGCAGGTCTGGCTCGTCGACTCCCTCCGTCTGCCGGCCGCCCCGGAACAGCTGGTCGAGGAGGTGGACGGTGTGCTGATCCTCGGCGGCGCGGATGTCGATCCGACGCTCTACACCTCGGACCCGGAGGCCATCGCGCAGGTGGATGCGGCCGACGTGCAGCGCCCCGCCGACGACAACGAGTCCGCGATCCTGAAGCAGGCGATCGCGACCGGACGGCCGCTCCTCGGCATCTGCCGCGGCGCGCAGCTGCTCAACGTGGCGCTCGGCGGCTCGCTGGTGCCCGACCTCGGTCTCCATACCGTGCACAACGGCCGCCCCGGCCCGGACCTGATGATCGACCACGAGGTCGACCTCGAACCGGGCAGCCGCATCGCCGAGATCTACGGCCGGAGCCCCGTGCCGATCCGCTCGGCGCACCACCAGTCCATCGACCGGCCGGGCGACGGCCTGCGCATCACCGCGCGGGCGGGCGACGGCGTGGTCGAGGGCGTGGAGTCGACCGAGGGGAGCTGGATCGTCGGGGTCCAGTGGCACCCCGAGGACGGCGGCGGCAGCGTCGAGGACTTCACCCTGCTCGCCCGCTCCCTCGTCGACGCGGCCCGCGCCGCGAAGGCGGAACGCGGGGCGGCGGAGTAGCGATACCCGCCCGTACGGTCGACTCGCACGAGCGCCCGGCGGCATCCGCGCGCACGAGACAGTACGCGATCGTCCGCGCTGCACCCTTTCGACAGACGATCTCGTACCGTCTCGACGATCTCGTACGGTTTCGTGCAGCGGCCTCGGCGGCACCCGGCCGCGCGCGTCCCGCGAAACGACCGGTGGAACGACCGGTGGAACGACCGGTGGAACGACAACGGGGCGACCGCTTACGCGATCGCCCCGTGCACGAAAGGCTCGTGAGTCGAGCTGTTACCAGCTCGACTGGCCGCTCACGCGACCAGTCGCACTCGGCAGTGCTTATGATCGAGCTGTTACCAGCTCGACTTCGTGATGCCGGGCAGCTCGCCCCGGTGCGCCATGTCGCGGAAGCGGACACGGCTGATGCCGTACTTCGACAGCACGCCGCGGGGGCGGCCGTCGATGACGTCGCGGCTGCGCACGCGCACCGGCGAGGCGTTGCGGGGCAGCTTCTGGAGCGCGACGCGGGCGGCCTCGCGGCTCTCGTCGGTGCCGTTGGGGTCGACCAGGGCCTTCTTCAGCTCGAGGCGGCGCTCGGCGTAGCGGGCCACGACTTCCTGGCGCTGCTTGTTCTTGGCGATCATGCTCTTCTTAGCCATGCTTAGCGCTCCTCTCGAAACTCGACGTGCTTGCGGATCACCGGGTCGTACTTCTTGAGCACGAGGCGATCGGGGGTGTTGCGACGGTTCTTCTTGGTCACGTAGGTGAACCCCGTGCCCGCCGTCGAACGGAGCTTGATGATGGGACGTACGTCCTGTGCCTTAGCCATTAGAACTTCACCCCACGCTTCTTCAGATCTGCCACGACGGCCTCGATGCCACGGGCATCGATCACCTTGATGCCCTTAGCCGACAGGGTGAGGGTCACCTTGCGGCCGAGCGAGGGCACGTAGTAGGTCTTCTTCTGGATGTTCGGATCGAACCGGCGCTTGGTGCGACGGTGCGAGTGCGAGATGTTGTGTCCGAAGCCGGGAACGGCTCCGGTCACCTGGCACACTGCTGCCATGGTTTTCCTCCATTACCGTGAGGCCTGAAGGCCCCACCCAAGATCTCTTGTCTGCAGGGGCTCGGGATCTCATCCGAGTCGCCCCCACGGTCTGCGCGCTGGGACTGCGCACAGCCAAAGATCAATCTTACGCGGAAAGCGCCGCATTCCGCAAACGGCCTGCGGGCCTCACCTGATATGCCCGCGTAGCAGTCCCGGTGCCTGAGATAAGAATGCCCGCGGAACGAAATCACCAGTTCCATAGGAATGGTGCAGCGAGGCTCGAGGATCGAGCGCGCCGACCTGTCTCGCCGAAGGTTCACCGGCTCGGAACCGATCCGACACCTGCAGAACTGCACCGATCTGCAGAAGAACACCGATTTGCGCAGGATTCCTGTGCCATTCTGCAGATCGGTGCGATCCACGAAAAGCCGATCCGGGCGAGGCGAGGGCATCGGGGAAGCGAGGGCGCGGAGAGGAGCCTGCAGAATCCGCACCCCGGCTGCCGTACAGTGGACGCGTGACGAACCAGGCGCTTCCGGCCGAGATCCGCTACGTCGCGATCGGCGACAGCTTCACCGAGGGCGTCGGCGACGAGCTCCCCGACGGATCGGCGCGCGGCTGGGCCGACCTCGTGGCACAGGGGCTCGCGGACGCGACCGGCCGGCCGATCCAATACGCGAACCTCGCGATCCGCGGCCGCCTGCTCGACCCGATCGTCGAGCAGCAGCTCGAGCCGGCACTCGCACTCGGACCGACCCTCATCAGCTTCAACGGCGGCGGCAACGACATGCTGCGTCCGGGCACCGACATGCCGTGGATCATCGGCCGCACCGAGGCCGCACTGCGCCGGATCCTCGATACCGGCGCCGAGCCCCTCCTCCTCGCGGGGGCGAACCCGACGGCCGGCCTGCCGAGCGGCGGCCGCGTCCGGGCGAAGGGGGACGAGTTGACGGCGGCGGCCGGGGAGCTCGCGGCAGGCCTCGGCATCCGGTTCTGCGACAACTGGAGCGACCCCGTGCTCGCCCGACGCGAGTACTGGTCGCACGATCGCCTGCACCTGGCCCCGGTCGGGCATCATCGGGTGGCGACGAACGTGCTCCGCAGCCTCGGCCGGCCGGCACCGGCGGACTGGGTGATCGACGCGGATCCGCTGCCCGTCCCCACCCGACGCGAGCAGCTGCGGTACACCCGCGAGCACGTGCTGCCGTGGATCAAGCGCCGCCTGACCGGCCGGTCGAGCGGCGACGGTCGCACCGCCAAGCACCCCGAGTTCGTCTGGGTGCCGCCGCGCGGGCGCGGCGATCTCGGCTGAACCCGGGGGTCGCTGCCGGGTTCGATTGTGCCGGGCGAACGCCCTACGCGACCTCGCGGCATCGGGCGCAGAGCCCGAAGAGGTCGACGACGTGCTCGATCTCGCTGAAGCCGTGCTCGGCGCCGACTCTGGCCGCCCAGTCCTCGACGACCCGGGCCTCGAGCTCACGGGTGTCGCCGCAGCCCCGGCAGATCAGGTGATGGTGGTGGCCCCGCGTGGCGCAGGATCGGAACAGGTTCTCGCCCTCGGGCGACTGCAGGCTGTCGGCCTCCCCGGCCTCGGCGAGCGCCGCCAGCGAGCGATAGACGGTCGCGAGCCCGATCGTCGAGCCCTGCGCCCGCAGTGTCTCGTGCAGTCGCTGGGCGCCCACGAAGCCGTGCGCCTCGGCGAGCGCTGCGCGCACCGCCTCGCGCTGCCACGTGTTCCTCTGCGGTCTGGTCATGCGAGTTCTCCTGCCACCCGAGGATAGCGCGCCGGGCGCCGCACGATCCACCGCATGACCCGGCGAGCACCGAGGGCGAGCAGGTAGAGCACGCTCATCGCGAGGCCGACCGAGCCGCCCGCGGCGATGTCGAAGGCCCGCGACGCCCAGAGGCCCGCGA
>NZ_JBHSRW010000142.1:0-5767 GCF_042659205.1 Leucobacter soli | reverse complement strand
CGCCGCACTCACCGCGGCCGCCGTCGCCCCGCTCGTCGCCGGTCGGCCCATCGCGGCCACCGATGAGACCGACGGTGCAGGTGACGCGACGCTCGCACCGCTCGGCGTCGGGCTCTACTACGTGCAGGAGACCGTCACCCCGTCCGGATACGTGGGCGCCGCCCCCTTCCTCGTCGCGCTGCCGCTCACGAACCCCGAGACGCTCAACGACCGTCTGACGGTCGTCCACGTCTATCCGAAGAACGCCCACGTCAGCATCTCGCTCGACGTGCGCGACGCAGACGCCGTCGCGGTGGGCGACACCGTCTCCTGGACCTCCCGATCCAGCATCCCGAACCTGCCCGTCCTCGACGGCTACCGGATCGTGCAGGAGATCGATCCGAAGCTCGAACTCGTCGGGGCCGCTGGTGGTGCGCCGGGCGACGCCGCCGGCGAGGTCGTCGTCGCACTCGACTGCGCCGGGTGCCCGCCGCTGCAGACCGGCGTCCACTACACGCGCAGCTACGACCCCGTGACCCGCGAGATCACCGTCGACTTCACCGCGGCCGGTCTCCGCGTCCTCGAGGACGCCGTCTCGGCGCACCCCGACGCGAGCGTCACCGTGGGCTACGGCACGCGCGTGCTCGGCGACGGCGAACTGCGGAACCGCGCCCTGCTCTACGCGGATCGGGCGAGCATCGACGGGGATCCCGGCTCTGCCGGGCCCGTCAGCGACACCGCGGTCACGAAGTGGGGGCCGCTCGCGATCCTGGTGCACGAGCGCGGCAAGCCGAACGTGCTGATCCCCGGCGCGAAGTTCCGGCTCTTCCTCTCGGCCGAGGACGCGAAGGCCGGCCGCAACCCCATCGTCGTCGACGGGACGAGCGAATGGACCACCGACGAGAACGGCGAGATCCGGGTCGACGGCCTGCGCTTCTCCGACTTCGTCGACGGGCTCGAGCGCGACGAGAGCGATCCGCTGTACCGCAGCTACTACGTGATCCTGACCGAGATCCCGGAGGGGTACCGGGGGACGAAGACGCCGATCGCGCTCTCCGTCACCTCGACCGTCGAGCCCCAGATCGCGGTGGTCGAACTGTGGCGCCCGCAGGTCGGAGGCGATGACGACGATGATGACGGCGACCAGGACGGCGGTCTCTCCACGACCGGCGTCCGGATCGCGGGCATCGGCCTGCTCGGCGCCATCCTCGCCATCGGCGGCGCGATGATCCTGGCACGCCGTCGGGAGCGCGACGAGGATCGCGCCGTGCAGTGAGCGCCCCGGTGCAGCCGCGCACGCGGGCCCGCAGACGACTCGCGCTGAACATCGGCCTGCAGGTGGTCGCCATGCTCGGGATCGCGCTCCTCGTCTACCCCGATGCGGCGAACTGGTTCGCACGGCTCGGGCACAACGCCGAGATCTCCGGATACGTCGAACGCGTCGCATCGACGCCGCCGGCCGAGCGGCAGCGGATCCTCGACGCCGCCTACGACTACAACGACCAGCTCGAGCCCGGGCCGCTCACCGATCCCTACATCTCGCTGAGCGAGGACGAGGCCCAGCGCAGCGACGTCTACCTCGCCTACGAGGAGATGCTGCGCGTCAGCGGTACCGACGCCGTCGGCACCCTCAGCTACCCGCGCCTCGACATCGGCCTGCCGATCTATCACGGCACTTCAGACGAGACGATCGCCAAAGGCGTCGGCCACCTCTACGGGACGTCGCTGCCCGTCGGCGGGCCGTCGACCCGGGCCGTGCTCACCGCGCATTCCGGCCTGCCGAACGCGAAGCTCTTCACGAGCCTGCCGCAGGCGCAGGTCGGCGACACCTTCTGGATCAGCGTGCTCGGCGAGGACCACCACTACCGGGTAGAGCGGACCGAGACCGTGCTTCCCGGCGAGACGGATTCCCTCGAGATCGTCGAGGGCGAGGACTGGGTCACGCTCTTCACCTGCACGCCGATCGGCGTCAACAGTCATCGTTTCATGGTGCATGCCGTGCGGATCGCCGACCCCGAAGCGAGCGGCGAGGAGGTCATCGGCGGCGACGGCCTGACCGCGGGCTTCCCCTGGTGGGCGGTCTGGTTCGTCGGCGGATCCGGTGCGCTCGGCTGGTTTCTGTTCGCGCCGCCGCGGAAGAAGAAGCGGAAGGGCGCGGGAGCGCCGGGCTCCGGAGACGCGGGTGCGGTGTCCGACTCCGGATCGGCCGAGCAGGCCCGGGCGTCCGATGACCCCGCCCCCAGCAACGACGGCTAAACTGCCCTGGTGCTCCAGCTTCTCGATTCCGCGCTCGCCGCGCCTGCGCTCCTCGGCATCGACTGGCTCGACCCCGAGACGCTGCTGAAGGCCGGCGGCTGGGCCGCGCTGATCCTCGCCTGCGCCTTCGTATTCCTCGAGACGGGCGTGCTGGTGCTCGCGTTCCTGCCTGGCGACTCGCTGCTCTTCACCGTCGGGCTCTTCAGCGCCACAGGGCCGAACGGCGTGCCGATCATCGACGTTCCCATCTGGATCACCTGCCTGCTGCTCTTCATCTTCGCCTTCGCCGGTGACCAGCTCGGTTTCATGATCGGCCGCAAGCTCGGTCCCGCGATCTTCAAACGCGAGAAGAGCCGCTTCTTCAACCCCGAGAACATCGAGCGCACGCATGCGTTCTTCGAGAAGCACGGCCCGAAGGCGATCATCATCGCGCGGTTCCTGCCGATCTTCCGGGCCTTCGTGCCCGCGGCCGCCGGCGTGGGCCACATGAGCTACCGCAGCTTCGTGGTCTACAACGCGATCGGCGCACTGCTCTGGGGCGTCGGCGTCACGCTGATCGGGTACTTCCTGGGGCAGATCCCCTTCGTGCAGGAGTACTCGGAGATATTCATCATCGTGCTCGTGCTGATCCCGGGCATTCCGATCCTGATCGAGCTGTGGCGGGCGTTCTCGGCCGGCCGGCGTCGCCGGCGCGAGGCTGCGGCTGCGGCTGCGGCGTCGGAGCCCGCGGAGTAGGACGCGTGCCCGCCCCCCGAATCGCCTGCGTCGCAGCAGCGCCGGGTGCGCCCGGGAGGGTGGGCGTGGCAGCGGCCCCGATCCCGACGGACGGAGCCCCCCTCGACCATGCGACGGCCGCGGGGCTACCGCCGGCAGACCCCTTCGTGGCTGAAGGCCCCCTTCGTGACCGGTGGCCCCCTGCTTCACCGCGAATAACGTATCCGTTCGTCAGTAAGGTGTCCGCTCGTCGGTTCGGCGGCGGCTGCACCTGCGCCGGCACCTGAGCCTGCGCGGTCCAAGGGGGTTGACGACCGACCCGCCCCGGCGTAATTTGCAACCAAATGGTTGTATATAATGAACTCGACGACGCAGCGGTGGACCGGATCTTCCGGGCCCTCGCCGACGCCACGCGGCGCGACATCGTGCGCCGCACGCTGACGGAGGAGGCCTCCGTCTCGGAGCTCGCGCGCGACTACGAGATGAGTTTCGCCGCCGTGCAGAAGCACGTCGCGGTGCTGGAGGCCGCGGATCTCGTCGCCAAGATCCCGCGAGGGAGGGAGCGCATCGTGCGCGGCAACCCCGAGACCATCAGGCGGGCGCAGGAACTGCTCGGTCGTTTCGAGCAGCTCTGGCGCGGCCGGATCGACCGCCTCGACGCGCTGCTCGCCGAGGAACCCGAAACCAACTGACCACCCGAGAGATCCTGCGACCCGTTTCGCGGCAGCAGGGCGACGAGAGAACCGAAGGAACGACATCATGCCCGTCACCGCAGTCACCACCGACACCGACGCCCTCACCCTGCAGGTCGTCGCCGACTTCACCGTTCCCGTGCGCAGGCTCTGGGACGCCTACCTCGATCCCCGCCAGCTCGAGCGCTTCTGGGGCCCGCCCGAGTACCCCGCGACCTTCGTGCGCCACGACGGCCACCCCGGCGGGATGTCGATCTACTACATGACGAGCCCCGAGGGCGAGCGGTTCTGGGGGTACTGGAAGTGGATCGCCGTCGACGAGGGCCGCTCGTACGAGGTGCGCGACGGCTTCGCTCACGACGGCGGCGCGCCCAACACCGATATGCCCGAGGGGCGCATGGTGTTCGAGTTCGCCGAGACCGCCCTGGGCTCGAGGCTCACCTGCACCAGCCACCATGCCTCGCTCGAGGACATGGAGAAGGTGCTGGCCATGGGCCAGATCGAGGGCATGCGCGCAGCGATGGGGCAGATCGATGCGATCGTCGAGGATCTCGCCTCGTTCGCCGCCGGCCGCGGCACCGAACTGCAGCTGATCGGAGAGACGCAGGCGCGCGTTTCGCGCGTGATTCGGGGCACGGTGGATCAAGTCTGGCGGGCGCACACCGACGCGGAGCTGCTGAGCCGTTGGCAGCTGGGCCCCGACGGGTGGAGCATGCCGGTGTGCGAGTACGGCGCCGAGCCGGGGCGGTCGCTGCGCACGGAGTGGCAGAACGACGAGACGGGGGAGCGCTTCGGCTTCGTCGGCGTCGTGGTCGAGGCGGCGGCGCCGCACCGCCTGGTCACGACCGAGCGCATGATCTCGCCGCAGGATCCCGACGGCGAGCAGAGCCCCGAGACGCTCAACGAGATGACGCTTACCCCGGTCGAGGGCGGCACGCTGCTCGCCTACGTGATCACCTATCCCGACGCGGCGACGCGCGAGATGGTGCTCGCCACCGGCATGGTCGACGGCATGGAGACCGGCTACGCGCGGCTCGAGTCCGAGGTGCTGGCGGCGTAGCCCCGGGCCGGACCGGTCCGGCACCATTCCGGCCCATTCCGGCCCGATTCCGGCCCGGCCCGGCACCCCGGGGCGCGAGAATGCACGAGATCGTCGGCGCGGTATGGGATCGTTGAACCAGCGCATGCGATTTCGACGATCCCATACAGCGTCGACCTCGTACCGGCACCCGGCCGGTCCGTGTGCCGCGGCCGCGGCTCGCGAGCCGCGCAGCGCGGACCCGCGCGCTGCGCACCCGGGCGCGACGAAACGGTGAGGCGGTAATGCGGTGAACGATCAGAGAGGCTGCCGATGACGACCAAGATGATCCTCGACTGCGATACCGGCGTCGACGACGCGATGGCGATCATGTACGCCGCGCTGCACCCGGACATCGAGCTGCTCGGCGTGACGACGGTCTGGGGCAACGTCCACGTGCCGCTCGCCACCCGCAACACCCTTCGGGTGCTCGACATCGTCGGCCGCGGCGACGTGCCGGTGGCGCAGGGCGCGGCGGGTCCGCTGCTCGGGGGTCCGGCCGAGTTCGCCTACGAGGTGCACGGCGACGACGGACAGGGCGGCGCAGGCGACGACGAACCCGTCAGGGCGGCGGAGCCGAGGAGCGCCGTTCAGCAGATCATCGACACCGTCCGCGCCCACCCGGGCGAGGTGTGGCTCGTGCCCGTCGGCCCGCTGACGAACATCGCGGCCGCGCTCGCCGTCGATCCCGAGCTCCCGGAACTGGTCGCCGGGGTCTCCCTCATGGGCGGGGCGGCGCTCGCCCCGGGCAACATGAGCCCGGTCGCCGAGGCGAACGTCTGGCACGACGCCGAGGCGGCGGCGGCGGTGTTCCGCGCGCCGTGGCGGATCATCATGGCCGGCCTCGACGTGACGATGCGCGCACTGATCACCCCCGAGCATCGGGACCGTCTGGCAGCCTCGGGTGAGGCCGGGCGCTACATGGCGCGGATCCTGCAGCACTACGGCGACTTCTACCGCGACGTCGCGTTCGGCACCTGGTGCTGCGCGATGCACGACGCGATCGCGGTCGCGGCGGCGGTCGGCGCCCTCGACGTGCGCTCCGCCC
>NZ_JBHSRW010000141.1:0-5827 GCF_042659205.1 Leucobacter soli | reverse complement strand
CGAAGCCGCGGACGGGCACCTCCTCGCCGGCGAGGTTCCGGTCGGTCCGCGCAGTGCGGGCGACGCGGTCGACGACGGTCTCGAAGCCGGCCAGCCGGGCCTCGACGGCCTTGCCCACGCCGCCGTAGCCGACGAGCAGCACCCGGCGATCCGCGAGGCTCGTGAAGAACCTCGGGCGCCAGTCGTGCGTCTCGGCCGAGCGCACGAACTCCGGGATGCCGCGCTGCGCCGCGAGCGCGAGCGCGAGAGCGAGCTCGGCGGTCGAGGTCTCGTGCACGGTCGTGGCGTTGGCGAACGGCGTTCCGGCGGGCAGGTACTCCTCGACCCCGTTGTAGCCGATCGACTGCCACTGCAGCAGACGGGTCTCGACGTCGGCGAGGGCGGCGAGCGCCTCGTTCCCGTTCAGGTAGGGCGCCACCACGATGTCGATGTGCGCGCGCGGCGGCGGCCCGTCGAGATCCCAGTGCTCGAACTCGACGCCCGGCACCTCGCCGAGCGCGTCCTTCAGACCGCCGTCGCTCGGCAGCGACACCACCAGCGACGTCCCCGTTTCCACCATGGTTCGAGCATACTGGGGCGGCCTGCTGGCCGCGTGTCGGCTGCGCGGTCTACCATCGAGAGCATCGCCGACGAAAGCAGGTCCAGCATGTCCTCGCCCACCACGGTCTACCGCAATGCGACCGTCTTCACCGGAGACGCGACGGTTCGGCCGCAGGAGAGCCTCGCGATCCGCGGTGACCGGATCCTGGCCGTCGGCGACCTCGACGCGGTGCGGCTCGCCGCAGGAGAGGACGCCTCGGAGGTGGACCTGGGCGGCGCGCTGGTGACGCCGGGGGTCAACGAGGGCCACGCGCACATGATGATGCTCGGCGAGGCGCTGACGAAGGTGCAGCTGCGCGACGCGAGCACGGTCGCCGAGGTGCAGGATCGGCTGCGGGCCGCCCGCGCCGCGCACCCGGACGCCCCGCGCATCCTCGGGGTCAGCTGGCGCTTCGACCTCTTCGCCGATGGGGAGAGGCCGACGGCGGCGATGCTCGACGAGGCCGTGCCCGACGTACCGGTGATCCTCGACGCCAACGATCTGCACTCCATCTGGGTGAACTCGGCGGCGCTCGAGGCGATCGGCATCGACCGCGACACGCCCGACCCCGTGGGCGGGGAGATCGTGCGCGACGAGCACGGCGATGCGACCGGGTTCCTGCTCGAGACCGCCGCCATCCAGTACGGCTGGGACTACCTGGCATCGGTCACGACGGACGAGGATCAGGATCGCTTCCTCGACAACGCCTTCGCCGCCTATCTCGAGACCGGGGTGACCGGCGCGACGGAGATGTCGTTCGGCCGCGCGGAGCTCGCCGCCTACAGCCGACGCCTGGACCGGGACGGCCGGCTGCCGTTCCCCGTCGACGCCCACTGGCTGCTCACCGCGACCGGCGACCACGAGCGCGACCTGGCGCAGATCGACGGGATCGCACGCATCCGCGACGACGTCTCGGTACGATACGGCGACGACTGGCTGCGGATCGTGGGCGTGAAGTTCATCCTCGACGGCGTGATCGACGCCTGCACCGCCACGATGCGCGCGCCCTACGCGAACGGCGCCCTGCCCGGGCCCATCTGGGAGCGCGAGTTCGCGCTGCCGATGGCCGTCGCCGCCGATGCGGCCGGGCTCCGCCTCGCCTTGCACGCGATCGGCGACGAGGCGAGCACGATCGCGCTCGACATGGTGCAGGAGTGCATACGCGTGAACGGGCCGCGCGCGGATCGCCGCCCGCGGGTGGAGCACCTGGAGTACGTCGCCGACGACACGATCGCGCGCATGGCGGCGCTCGGGGTGACGGCATCGATGCAGCCGGTCCACTGCGATCCCGCCGTGCTCGACAACTGGCAGGCGATGCTCGGGGACGAGCGCGCGCTCGGCGGATTCCCCTGGCACAAGTTCCGCGCCGCCGGGGTGCACCTCGCGCTCGGCACCGACGCGCCCACCGCGCCCCACGAGGCGCCCGACAACCTTTTCATCGCTCTCACCGCGAAGTCGGCGCTCGAGGCGGATCGCCCGCCGTACCAGCCGGAACGGGTGTTCACGCCAGAGCAGGCGCTCGAGGCGATGACGCTCGGCACCGCCTACGCCACGTGCCGCGACGGCGAGCTCGGCAGGCTCGCGGCCGGCTACCGCGCCAATGCGGTGGTGTTCGCGGCGGATCCGCTGCACGAGGCCCCGGAGGCGCTGCTCGGCACGGCCTCGCGGTTGACCCTGGTCGACGGCGGGGTCGCGCACCGGCGGGTCGTCTGAGGCTCGGGCAATAGGCTCGGGTGCATGAGGCACTGGCACAGCGGCACGGACGCGGACCCGACTGGCACGGAGGCATCGAGATGAGCGGACGTTCGGGCGACGAGGTGACGCACGAGACCTTCACCTACACCGATGCCCGGGGAGTCGAGATCACCGCGTACCGCTGGGGACCGGGTGCTCCGAGCAACGACACCGACGTGATCGCGGGAGCTCTCGACGGCGCCGGGCCGCTGGGCGTGGTGCAGATCTCGCACGGAGTCGGCGAGTACGCGTTGCGCTACGACGCCTTCGCCCGGGCCCTCGTGTCGAACGGCTTCGTCGTATACGCGGACGATCACCGCGGGCACGGCCGGACCGGAATGCAGCAGTACGACGGCGACACCTCGCGGCTCGGGCGGCTCGGGCCGGGCGGTCTGCGCGCGGCCGAATCCGCGATCCGGCAGTTGACCGGCATCATCCGCGAGAGGCACCCGGACCTGCCGCTCGTGATGTTCGGGCACTCGTGGGGCTCGCTCATGGCGCAGCGGATCCTGAACCGCGAACCGCGCGCCTTCGACGCCGTGATCCTCTCGGGCAGCGCGTACCGCACCGCCCGCTTCATGGAGAGCGGCGACCTCAACCGGAATTGGCGCGGAGCGGGCGCGAACGGCTTCGAGTGGCTGAGCCGCGACACGGCCGTCTCGGTCGCGTTCGCCGCGGACCCGCTGTGCTTCGAGGCCGACATCCTGAAGCTCTTCGGCGTCGCCGACGGACTGCGCCTCTTCGGCACGCCCGGCCCCGGGCTCGCCCCCGAGATCCCCCTGCTCATCGTCTCGGGCGGCGACGACCCGCTCAGTCGCGGCGACGGCCTGCAGCGGCTCGCGGCCGCCTACCGGGCGCGGGGCGTGCGCGACGTCACGGTGAGGATCTACCCGGGCGCGAGGCACGAGACGCTCAACGAGACGAACCGCGACGAGGTGACGGCGGACCTCATCACCTGGATCACGGACCGCGTCACGGGCGGCTGAGGCGGCCGAAGGAGACTGTCGGCCACGGGCGGCGTCGGACGGTATCAGGCGCTGTCATCGATCGGCGACCGCACGCACGACGGCGTAGCCTGGAGGGGTGAGCGGAAAGCACAGCGAGTACAAGGTTCCCGGCGGCAAGCTGGTCGTCGTCGACTTCGAGGTGGAGGACGCCGGCGACGGGGGCCGGATCACCGACTTCCGGCTGAGCGGCGACTTCTTCCTCGAGCCCGACGATCTGCTCGACGTCATCAACGGCGCGGTGGATGGGCTGAGCGTCGAGAGCACGGTCGAGGAGGTCGGCGCGGCGATCCAGCACGCGCTGCCCGCGGACGCGCAGCTGCTCGGGGTGACCCCCGAGTCGGTCGGGGTGGCGGTGCGCCGGGCGCTCACCGGCGCCGCGCAGTGGCGGGACTACGACTGGCGGATCCTGCGCACCCGCCCGGTGTCGCCTATGCTGAACGCCGCCCTCGACGAGGTGCTGACGACGCAGGTCGGCCGCGGCGAGCGCGGGCCGACGCTGCGCATCTGGGAGTGGGATCGCCCGGCCGTGATCATCGGCAGCTTCCAGTCGGTGCGGAACGAGGTGGACGAGGAGCAGCTCGCCGCCCGCGGAGCCCAGCTGGTTCGCCGCATCTCCGGCGGCGGCGCGATGTTCATGGAACCGGAGGCGACCATCACCTACGCCCTCTACGCGCCGATCGAGCTGGTGCAGGGCATGGGATTCGCTGAATCGTACGCGTTCCTCGACGAGTGGGTGCTCGAAGCGCTGCGCTCGCTCGGGATCGACGCCGTCTACCAGCCGCTCAACGACATCACGAGCCCGCTGGGCAAGATCGGCGGCGCCGCCCAGAAGCGGCTCGCGAGCGGAGCCGTGCTGCATCACGCGACGATGGCCTACGACATGGATGCCGACGCCATGACGCGGGTTCTGCGGATCGGCCGCGAGAAGCTGAGCGACAAGGGGACCGCGAGCGCGCAGAAGCGCGTGGATCCGCTGCGCAGCCAGACCGGGCTGCCGCGCGAGGCGATCATCGAGCGGATGCTCGAGACCTTCACCCACCGACACGGCGGCGAAGCCGACGAGCTGAGCGACGCCGACTACGCGGCGGCCGAGCAGCTGATGGCCTCCAAGTTCACGACCGAGGCCTGGATCCGACGCGTCCCCTGACGAGGGATCCAGCCCTCGGTACACTGTCTGACAGCAGACCAAGCGGGTCGGGCGCGACACCGCGCCTCCCCCATCCGGCGAACCGCACCGACGAGAGATTGAGACCATGGCCAGACGCCGCTTCAGCGAGGCCCAGCACGCCTCGGCACCCTACGCCGCCGCGCTGCGCGCGCACGCCGAGCGGCAGCCGCTCATGTTCATGGTCCCCAGCCACGCGGGCACCCCGAGCGGGCTCTCCGAGGAGCTCGCCGAGTTCGTGGGCGAGCGCGCACTGGCGATGGACATCCCCCAGCTCATCGACGGCATCGACGTCGGCCCGGAGAGCGCCTTCGTCGAGGCCGAACAGCTCGCCGCCGACGCCTGGGGCGCGCATCGCACCTGGTTCCTCGCCAACGGGTCGTCGCAGGGCAACCGCATCGCCGTCCTCGCCGCAGCCGGCCTGGGCATCGGAGACGGGATCGTCGCCCAGCGCAGCGCGCATTCGAGTCTCACCGACGGGCTGATCGTCACCGGCCTGGCGCCCCGGTTCCTCGCCCCGAACATCGACCACCGACGCGGCATCAACCACGGCGTCACCCCCGCGATGCTGGTGGGCGAGCTGGCACGGGCGGCCGCCGACGGGGCCGCCGTCTGCGCCGTCTACGTCATCTCCCCGAGCTACTTCGGCGCGGTCTCCGACATTCCCGGCCTCGCCGCCGCCGCACATGCGCACGGCGTCCCGCTCATCGTCGATGCGGCCTGGGGCGCCCACTTCGGCTTCCACGACGCCCTGCCCGAGTCGCCGACCCGCCTCGGCGCCGACATAGTGGTCACGAGCGCCCACAAGATGGGCGGCAGTCTCGGCCAGTCCGCACTGGTCCATCTCTCGGACGGCCCATTCACCGAGCGCCTCGAACCGCTGCTCGATCGCGCGTTCCGCCTCACCCAGACCACCAGCGCGAGCTCTCTCCTGCTCGGCTCGCTGGACATCGCCCGCCGCGCGCTCGTCACGCGGCCCGACCTGCTCGAGCTCAGCATCGGCCTCGCGGACCGACTGCGCGGCTGGGTGCGCGAGCACGCCGACTTCTCGCTGGTCGGCGACGACTTCGGCGAGTTCCCCGACATCGTCGGCGCAGACCCCCTGCGCGTGCCGATCGACGTCAGCCGGACCGGGCGGACCGGCTACGAGGTGCGCTCGCTGCTGGCCGAGCAGGACGGGATCCTGCTCGAGATCGCCACGTCGAGCGCGATCGTCGCCTTCTTCGGCCCCGGCAAGCCTCTCGAGGTCGAACAGCTGGAGGCCGCGCTGACCCGGATCGCCGGGACTCGCGACGCGGATCGGGCGACCGCGGGCGCGGCGATGCCTCCGCTCCCCGCGCC
>NZ_JBHSRW010000140.1:0-5869 GCF_042659205.1 Leucobacter soli | reverse complement strand
GCGTCCGCCGCGAGGGCGCCGAGATCCACCGGCGTCGTCCCGTCGAAGCGGGCCACGTAGCGGTGCGCCGCCCGCGGCGGCAGCTGCGCGACCGATGCCTCGATATCGCTGCGGCTGTCGTGCCGCGCCGAGCGGACGAGCTCGGCCGTCACCGGGTGACGGGGAGCGCTGAAGATCCGCCAGGTCGGGCCCTGCTCGATGATCCGTCCGGCATCGACGATGGCGATGGCATCGGCGACCGATTCCACCACCGACATCTCGTGGGTGATCAGCACGACCGTCACGCCGCGCTCTCGATTGATCCGGCGGATCAGCTCGAGGATCGACCGCGTCGTCTCGGGGTCGAGTGCCGAGGTCGCCTCGTCAGAGAGGAGGATCTCCGGGTCGTGCACGAGCGCGCGGGCGATCGCGACGCGCTGCTTCTGCCCGCCGGAGAGGCTCGCGGGGAAGGCGTGCGCGAGGTCCGCGAGACCGACGAGCGAGACGAGGTCGGCGACCCGCCGGTCGATCTCGGCGGTGGGCACGCCGGCGAGCTTCAGCGGCAGCGCCACGTTCTCCCAGACCGTCTTCGACGCGAGCAGGCTGAAGTGCTGGAAGATCATGCTCGTGCGGCGGCGCAACCCGGCGACCTCCGAACGGCGCGAGCCGTCGACCGCCTCGCCGTCGATGACCAGGCGACCGGAATCCGGGACTGCGAGCAGGTTGATCGTGCGCAGGAGCGTCGACTTGCCCGCACCGCTGCGACCGATCACGCCGAAGATGCTGCCGCCGGGGATCTCGAGGTCGATGCCGTCGAGCGCCGTGTGCTCCCCCGCGCCCCGCACCCGGCGGAACGTCTTGCGGATCCCCTCCAGCCGGATGCTGCCGCGTGCGGGGGCCGATGCCCCCGCCGCGGCCGACGCATCGGCGCCGGCATCCGCTGCCGACGCGTCCGCATCAGAAGGCGACATCGATGCTCCCGTCGTACTCCTCCTCGATGAACTGGCGGACGGCGTCGGAGTTCAGGGCGCGGTCGAGCGCCTGGATGCGGGGGTCGTCCACCAGCTCGGGCCGTGTGACGAGATACTCGGCGTAGCGCGGGTTGCCCTTGTCGGTGAAGATCGCGCTGAGCGGATCGAGTCCCACGTCGAGCGCGTAGTTCGCGAAGACGAAGGACACGTCGACCTGATCGATCGAGCGCGCGAGCTGCGCGCCCTCGAGCTCCACGATGTCGAGGTTCCGCGGGTTGTCCGCCACGTCGTTCACGGTCGAGCTCGGGTCCCCGGGTGTCGCGAGCGCGATCAGCCCCTCCTGCTCGAGCAGGGTGAGCGCGCGCCCCGCGTTCACCGGATCGTTCGGGATCGCGATGGTCGCGCCCTCCGTGACCTCCGCGAGGCTCTGGAACTTCTCGGAGAAGGCGCCGAAGGGCTCGATGTGCACCGGCACAGTCGGCACCAGGTCGCTGCCGTTCTCGGCGTTGAAGTTGTCGAGGAACGGCAGGTACTGGTAGTAGTTGGCGTCGAGTTCGCCCGACACGAGCTGCGCGTTCGGCTGGATGAAGTCCTGGAACACGACGATGTCGAGTTCGATGCCCTCATCGGCGAGGATCGGCTTCACCACTTCGAGAACCTCCGCGTGCGGCACCGGGGTGGCGCCGACGACCAGCCGGTTCTCGGCGGGTCCGCCGCGAGGCACCAGCACGGCGACGAGGACGGCGATGACCGCGGCTGCGGCGAGCACGACCGCGGCGATCGTCAGACCCCGCTTCCTGCCCCTGGCGCGCCTCCGCGCGGACTCCTCGATCAGCGCCTGCGCGGCGGCGTCCCCCGACGGCGATGTCGCATCGCCGTTCTCGGGTCTGTTCTGCTCGGGTCTGTTCTGCTCGGGTCTGTTCTGATCCGCGTCGTTCGACATCGGTCCGCGTCCTCTCGCTGTGGGTGCGCATCGCCCGCCGGGCGCGCGTCGTTCGTCGCCCGCCGTGGGCCCGAAACTCACTGAATGCTAGGCGACCGACCGCACCTCACGCCGGTGAGCGAGTCACAGGACGAAACAATTGCAATCGCAGTCATAACAGGGCGACATGATTGATCGTATGGAAGACCTCCTGCCCAATGTGCGCTGGGGCGAGATCGCCGAGGCGCTCGGCGAGACGCTCGCCATGGTGTCGATCGCGCTCGTGTTCACCGTCGCCCTCGCGCTGCCGCTCGGCATCCTGATGTACCTGACCGGCAAGGGGCAGCTGCGAGCCAACCCGATCGTCTACGGCGTCGTCGCGTTCATCGTGAACATCATCCGCTCGGTGCCGTTCATCATCCTGATGATCGCCGTGCTGCCGTTCACCGCACTGCTCGTCGGCACGACCCTCGGCGTTGCCGGCGCCCTCCCCCCGATGATCATCGCCGCCACCCCGTTCCTGGCTCGGCTCGTCGAGATCGCGCTCCGCGAGGTCGATCACGGACTGCTGGAACTGGGCCAGTCCATGGCGGCCTCGACCCGCCAGATCGTTTCGCACATCCTGCTCCCCGAGGCCCGGCCGGCGCTCCTCGCCGCGGTCACGGTCACCGCTATCGCTCTGATCGACTACACGGCCATGTCGGGCGTGCTCGGCGGCGGCGGGCTCGGCGATCTCGCCATCCGCTACGGCTATCAGCGCTTCCAGACCGACGTGATGGTGCTCACGATCGCGCTGCAGATCATCCTGGTGCAGCTGATCCAGTTCCTCGGCGACCGGGCGGTCCACCGCTTCAGTCGGTCGCGGCGCGGCTGAGCTGCGAGGCCTCGGCGGCATCCGGGCCGGGCCCGTCGATCCGCACGGCGTGCGCCGGGTGGTCGGCGGCCGGTCGTGCCGATCCTCCGCCCAGCTTCTCCCGCAGCGTACCCGCCGCGTACTCCCGCTTGAACCGACCCCGGCGCTGCAGTTCCGGCACCAGGTGCTCGACGACCCCCTCCAGCGTCTCGGGCTGCACCGCCATCGCGAGGTTGAAGCCCGCTACGCCGGTCTCCTCGACGATCGTCTCCAGCGCGTCCGCGACGGTCGCCGCCGAACCGACGAGCACGGGGCCGTCCCCGCCGATCCGGACGTAGTCCGCTATTTCGCGCGGCGTCCACGTACGCGTCGGATCCGCGTCGCTGAACGCCGAGAGCGCGGATTGGATCGCGTCGCTCTCGAGCCCGGCCAGCGCCTCGTCCGGGTCGAGCCCGGCGAAGTCGATCCCGGTCCAGCCCGACATCAGGGTGAGCGCGCCCTCCGGCGAGGCGACCTCCAGGTATTCGTCGAAACGCCGCTGCGCCTCGGCATCCGTGCCGGCGACGATCACCGTCTGCTGGTTCAGCACCGGCGGCGGGGTCGTGCGGCCGGCGGCGAGGGCTGCCTCGTTCGCCGCGCGCACCTGCCGCCCGAGCACCGCGGTGCTGGGGGCGGCGACGAAGACGTGCTCCGCGTGACGGGCGGCGAAGGCGATGCCGCGGGATGACGCGCCGGCCTGGTAGATGACGGGGGTGCGCTGCGGCGACGGTTCGCTCAGATGGAAGCCGGGCACGGTGAAGAACTCGCCCCGGTGGGCGATCGGATGCACGCGCTCGGGGTCGGCGAAGACGCCGCGCTCCCGATCCTCGATGACCGCATCGTCCTCCCAGCTGCGCTGCCACAGCTTGTAGCAGACCTCGAGGTACTCCTCGGCGATGTCGTAGCGCCGGTCGTGGGAGACCTGGCCGTCGAGGCCGAGATTGCGGGCACCGGATCCGAGGTAGGAGGTGACGACGTTCCATCCGACGCGTCCGCCGGTGAGGTGGTCGAGCGTCGACATGCGTCGCGCGAAGGGGAACGGATGCTCGAACGATGTCGACGCGGTCACGCCGAAGCCGAGGTGCTCCGTGACCGAGGCCATCGCGGGCACCAACTGCAGCGGGTCGTTCACGGGGACCTGCACCCCGCCCGCGATCGCCGCCTCCGGGCCTCCCCGATAGACGTCGTAGCTGCCCAGCACGTCGGCGAAGAACACCGCGTCGAGCAGCCCGGCCTCGGCGGTGCGAGCGATCCCGAGCCAGTAGTCCAGCTCCGTGTAGCGCCGGCTGCGGTCGCGGCGGTGCCGCCACACGCCGGGCGACAGATGCCCCACCGTGTTCATCGTGAACAGGTTGAGGTGGATCCTCCCGGCGTCGCCCACTCCGATCATCGTGCCCTCACAGCCAGGAATGACGTGCGGGCAGCGTGCCGTTGAGCACGTAGTCCCCGATGGCGTGGGGCTTCCAGCGCACCGGATCGTGCAGGGTGTGCACGCGCGCGTTGCGCCAGAAGCGGTCGAGCCCCCGGCCGCCGAGCGTCGAACGGGTGCCGCCGAGCTCGAACAGTCGGCTCGGTACCTCGAGCGAGACCTCCGTAGTCAGGACCTTCGCCCGCGCGACCGCGATCGAGGCGGCCGCCACGTTCCGCTCGTCAGGCGCAGGCTTCGCGGTGTCGATCGCCCGGGCGGACTCGCGCAGCAGCGCCTCGGCCGCCCGGATGTCGATGTCGAGGCGGCCGATGGTCGCGAGCGTGAGGGGATCCTCCGTCGCCGAATCGACCTTGGCGTCGATCCAGGGCCGCGACTGCCGCGTCGCTTCGAGCGTCTCGCGGAACGCGCCGCGGGCGATGCCGAGGTCGATAGCCGCCGTGGTGATCTGGGCGAACGGGCCGGCGATGGTGGGGTTCTCGTACTCCCGGTACATCGGGAACACCCGGCTCGCGGGCAGCCGCAGTTCGTCCGCCACGACCGTGCCGCTCGCCGTCGCGCGCTGGCCGAAGCTCGACCAGTCGTTCACCACGGTCAGCCCGGGGGCGTCCTTCTCGGCGAACACCAGCAGCTCCAGGCCGCTCTCGTCGACTGCGAGCACGGGGATCCAGTCCGCGTAGATCGAACCGGTCGAGTAGAACTTGCGCCCCGTCACCACGACCTCGTCGCCGTCGCGCCGCAGCCGCGTCGCCAGCTCGCCGACGTTCTTGCCGCCGCTCTCGCTGAACGCGTTCGCGAAGCGGCTGCCCGCGAGCACGAGCCCGAAGAAGAACTCGTGCTGCTCGGGCGTGCCGCTGAGCCGGATGTCCTCGACGAGGCAGAAGTGGTTCTGGGGGATCTGCGCGAGCGAACCGTCCGCCTCGGCCACGATCGCGATGACCTCGGCGAGCGTCTCGGTCGAGACGTCCGCGCCGCCGTGCGCAGCGGGGATCGTGATCGCCCAGAGCCCCCGCTGCGAGAAGTCTTCGACGATGTCGCGCGGGATCTCCCGCTCGGCATCGATCTGCGGCGCGCGCTCGAGCACGGCGTCGCGGAACTGGGCGGCCGCCTCGAGCGCCTCGGCATCGGAGCGGATGATGTGAGCGGGCGATGACATGTGACGACTCCCTCGGTTCGGTCGGCGCTCGGAACGATAGGCGGCGCGAGGCCATGCCCAGCCTACGGAGGCCCCGCCGGGAGGCAGGGCAATAAGGCCGATTGTTACACGGGACGGCCGGGCCGGGTCAACCCCCGCTGCGCGAACGCAGTCTGGTAGAGCAGCACGCTCGCGGCCGTGGCCAGGTTCAGCGACTCGGCGGCGCCGTAGATCGGCAGGCGCAGCGCCCCGTCCGCCAGAGCGCGCTCTTCCGCGTTCAGCCCGCGCGCCTCGTTGCCGAAGAGCCAGGCGACGGGTCCGGCGAGCACGTCCGCGGCCGGATCGAGATCCTCGCCGTGCACATCGGCCGCGAGCACGCGGAGACCGGCCGCACGCGCGGCATCTACGGACGCGTCGAGGGTCGGGGCCACCGCCACGGGCAGATGGAAGAGCGACCCGGTAGTGGCACGGACCACCTTCGGATGCCAGGGGTCGATGCTCTCCCCGGCGAAGACGACCGCATCGGCGCCGGCGGCGTCCGCGG
>NZ_JBHSRW010000139.1:0-5884 GCF_042659205.1 Leucobacter soli | reverse complement strand
CGGTCGAGGGCCACCTCGGCCCAGACGTGGGGGCGCCTGTCCTCCGACGGCTCGAGCACCTCCACGGTCGCCGCACGGGCGAAGGACTTCTTGCGCGCCTCGGTGACGCGGGCGCGCACGCGTTCGCCGGGGATCGCGTCGGCGACGAAGACGACGCGCCCGTCGTGCCGGGCGACGCAGACGCCGCCGTGAGCGATGCCGGTCACTTCGAGTTCGATCAGATCACCGGGCTGCAGGGCGCGAGGCTGCGGGTTCGCGGGAGTTTCGGGCATGCCGACCATTCTCCCACCCCGCTCCTCCGCCCCCGCCTGCGGGTGTACCGTGAGGGTATGGATGCGCGCGACGGTGCGGCGATCGAGGCCCGAGGTCTCACGGTGCAGCGCGGCCGGCAGAGCGTGCTCGACGGCATCGACCTCGAGATCCCGCGGGGCCAGGTGACCGGCCTGCTCGGGCCGTCGGGCTGCGGCAAGACCACTCTGATGCGCGCGGTCGTCGGCGTCCAGGCGAATGTCGACGGCGAGCTGCGCGTGCTCGACGAGCCCGCCGGTTCGAAGGCGCTCCGCCGCCGTGTCGCCTACGCCACGCAGGCCGTTTCCGTCTACGACGATCTGACCGTGCGGCAGAACCTGCGGTATTTTGCCCGCGTGCTCGGCGCGCCGGGGGACGACGCGGATCGCGTGATCGAGCTCGTCGGCCTGCAGGATCGCGCCGGGAACCGGGTCGAGGCGCTGAGCGGAGGTCAGCGCAACCGCGTCTCGCTCGCCGCGGCGCTGCTCGGAGAACCCGAACTGATCGTGCTCGACGAGCCGACGGTCGGGCTCGACCCCGTGCTGCGCGCCGAGCTCTGGGGGCTGTTCCACCGCTTGGCCGATGACGGCACGAGCCTGCTGGTGAGCAGCCACGTGATGGACGAGGCGCTCCGCTGCGATCGTCTGCTGCTGATGCGCGAGGGCCGGATCATCGCCGACACGACTCCGGACGAGCTCCTCGCGCGCACCGGGGCGTCCGACCCGGAGGCCGCCTTCCTGGCGGTCATCGCTGCGCAGGAGGACACGGCCGCGCAGAAGGACACGGCTGCAGCGGGACCCCCGCACGTGCGCGGTGCGCGCGACGGGGCGAGCGCCGATGGAGCGCCCGCTCGGCGCGGCAGACATGCGTCCGCGGATCCGGATCCCGATCCTGCGCCGGATCCCGATCCCGCCCCGGATCCCCCCGCTGCTCCTGCCCCGGATTCCCCGGATCCCGCCGCCACCGCGGGGGAGGATCCGCGATGAACGCCGCACGCACTTTCGCCACCGCCGGCCGCGTGCTGCGGCAGCTGAGTCACGACCCGCGATCCATCGCCCTGCTGCTGCTCATGCCGAGCCTGCTGGTCGGGCTCTTCGCCTGGCTGTTCAATGATCAGCCGGGAGCGTTCGACCAGTTCGGCGGGCCGATCCTCGCGCTGTTCCCCTTCATCCTGATGTTCGTGATCACCTCCGTGACCACGCTGCGCGAGCGTCGTTCGGGCACGCTCGAACGCCTGATGACCACGCCGCTCGGCAAAGCCGATTTCATCGCCGGCTACGCTCTCGCCTTCGGGCTGGCTGCGATCGTGCAGGCCATCGTCACCGTCGGTTTCGCGGTCCTCGTCTGCGGGCTCGAGGTCACGGGCCCCATCTGGCAGCTCGGCCTCGTCGCCGTCCTCGACGCCCTGCTCGGCACGGGCCTCGGCCTGCTGGCGAGCGCCTTCGCACGCACCGAGTTCCAAGCGGTGCAGTTCATGCCGGTGCTGGTGTTCCCGCAGATCCTGCTCGGCGGCCTCCTGATGCCCCGTGACCAGATGCCCGACGCGCTGCACGCCATCTCGGACTGGCTGCCGCTCAGCTATGCCGTCGACGCGGTGAACGCCGTCGCTGCAGGCGACGAAGGCTGGGATCTGGGCAAGCCGCTCGTCGTGATCGCCGGGGTGACGATCTTGGCGCTCGGCCTCGCGGCCCTGACGCTGCGGCGGCGCACGCCGTAGCTCCGATCCCGCACCGATCTTGATCCGCGAACGGGCAGGATCGGGAGAGCGGCGTGGGGCCGGGGATCGGGATCGGAGCAGGGCTCTTTCGCGAGATCTGCAAGAATCGGGCCGCTTCCGACATAGGCCTGGGTAAGGGCTATGAAAGGGCGAGATGTCGCACAGAGATGACCGGGCTTGGTTCTCCGGCGATGTCGCGGTGCACCTCGACGCGGTGTACCGCTACTTCCTGCGCCGTGCGCCGAGGTCGGACGCCGACGACCTCGCCGCCGAGGTCTTCGCCATCGCCTGGCGCAAGCGCGACAGAGTGCCGCGGGGCGCGGAGCTGCCTTGGCTGTACCGAACCGCGGGCTTCATCCTGGCGAATCATCGCCGCCGCCCACTGGCGCTGCCCCTCTATGCGATGGACGAGCCGACGAGCGTCGATCATGCGGAGCGGATCGCCGAGCGCGACCGGATCTCGCGCGCACTCGCCGGGCTCGGCCCGCGCGACCGCGAGATCCTGCTGCTGCACGCATGGGAGGGGCTCGACGGAGCGGAGCTCGGGGAGGCGCTCGGGATCTCCCGCTCGGGGGCGCAGGCGGCGCTGTCGCGGGCCCGATCCCGGTTGCGCGACATCTGCGAGGAGCAAGATGCGGCGGGATCGCGACACATACACGGTGAACCCGAGACCGCGTAGCAGTGAGGATCGAGATGAACGAGTCACCCGATGATGAAGTGAGCGCCGACGAGGCAGGCGCCGACGAAGCAGGCACCGTTGAAGCAAACACCGACGAGGTGCGCCGCCTCCGTGCGCAGAATCCGAGCCTCGATGCGAACGCCCCGGAGGCGCTGCGCAGGCGCGTCGAGGGGATACCCTCGCAGGAATCGGCGACCGGCCGGCGCGCTTGGCTCGCCGTGGCTGCCGCGGCGGTCGTCGTGGGCATGGTCGGCACGGCGTTCGCGTTCGGATCCCGCGGCGGTCTGGGAGGTGCGGGGGGCGACGAGGTCGTCGCACTGACGAAGCCGGCGCCCGGCGAGGTCGCGCCGCCGATCGGAGTCGGCGGTGAAAGCGGGGGAGGGTCGTCCGAATCGGCAGGCGGGACGAGGGAAGGAACGGGCTCTGCCCGATCCGGAGCCGCCGACCAGGCTGCAGCCGCGAGTGTCGACCGCCTGTCATATGCGAGCGGCTACTGGGGTGGCCGCCAGAAGTTCGTCCTGCCCGCTTTCGACCGCGCGCAGGGCGAGGCCACCGTCTACGCTCTCGATAGCGCGCCGAGTTTCAACGCCGAGACCGTGGCTCATGCGGCGAAGGTGCTCGGCGTTTCCGGCAAGGTGAAGCCGAACAAGGGCAGTGCCGGCTGGAGGGTCAGGTCGAAAGAGGGAACCAAGCCGGAGATCTCGCTCTCCGCTTGGGGAGCGAGCGAGATCTCGTACTCCTCGGGCTTGGAGAATCCTGTCTGGGAGTGCATCGACCAGACGGTTTCCCCGGACTACGAGAACTATGAGGATGTCTACCAGGAGTGCCTCCGCACGACTCCGCAGCCGACGGAGCAGCAGGCTCGTGATGCGATGGACACCGTGCTCGAGGCCTTCGGGATCGACGCGAGCACGGTGAGCGTCGAGATCGTCGATGACGACCTCGAGTACGACAACACGCTGCTGGTGCGCGCATCCCGGGTCGTCGACGGGATGGCGTCGCCGTTGTCGATCGAGACGACCCTGGCGCACGGGGGCATTCTGTGGGCCTACGGCTCGCCCGGCGAACTCGTGTCGCTCGGTTCGTACCGGATCGTGAGCCCTGCCGAGGCGGCGGAGAGGTTGAACTTCTCCGCGTTCTCCCCTGAGCTCACCTACGTCGAGCCGGTGGATCCCGAGATGCTGCCGGGGGCCGAGGAGGTCGAGGAGCCCACCGCACCCGCACCCGTGCCGAAGAGGGGTTCGGCGGTTCCGTGGTCGCTGGCCGAGCACGAGATCGTCTCGGCGCGGCTCGGCATGACGGCGGTGCACGGCCCCGATCGCGTCGTGTACGCTGTGCCCGCCTACGAGTTCACCGACAGCGACGGCAGCAGGTGGAGTGTCATCGCGCTCGAGGAGACGAGCCTCGACCTGTCTCGGAGTCCCGGCGGCTGGTGGTGGTGAGCGGTGCGGGATCGCGGTGCGGGATCCCCGCGATCCTGCACTGCATCGCCCCATAGGCTGGGAGGCATGCGCCTCTTCCTCGCCTCCACCTCTCCGGCCCGACTCTCCGTGCTGCGCGGCGCCGGCATCGAGCCCGTCTGCTTCTCGCCCGAAGTCGACGAGGAGGCCGAGGTCGCGGCCCGCGAACGGGAGCTCGGCCGGGCGCTCAGCGCGCCGGAGCTGACCGAGTACCTGGGCCGGTTGAAGGCCGAGGACGTGGTGCGCCGCCACGGCCCGGAGGGCACCGGAGAGATCGACGGACTGGTGCTCGGCGGCGACTCGGCGTTCCTGCTGGGCGGCGAGATCCTCGGCAAACCGCACGAGCCGGAGATCGCGCTGGCGCGTGCGAAGGAGCATCGCGGGCGCAGCGGCGTCCTGCACTCGGGGCACTGGCTCATCGATTGCACCGGCGGCGAGGTGCGCGGGGCGGCGGGAGCGGTCGACACCGCGACCGTGGCGCTCGCCGCCGACGTCTCGGACGCGGAGCTCGAACGCTACGTCGCCACCGGTGAGCCGCTCGAGCTCGCCGGCGGCTTCGCGATCGACGGCCTCGCTGGTGCCTTCATCGAACGGATCGAGGGGGCGACGAGCTGCGTGATCGGCCTCTCGCTGCCGGCGCTGCGCCGACTCGTGATCGGCCTCGGGCACGACTACACGACGCTCTGGAACCGGGACTGATCCCTGGCGACCGATCTCGATCCCTATCCCGCCCCGGGCGTGACAGCCCGCGCAACTACGCCGGAACGGCCTCGCCCGTCCGCCCGTTCTGCATGGCGATGATCTGCCGGATGCTCTCCCGGATCTCGGCGAGGTCGACGGTGCCCTCGGCCCCGGCGAGGAGGACGCGCAGGAACGAGGCGTCGAGCATGGCGTCGATCACGAACGACGCCCGGGGGTTCTGCACCACGATGTCGATCGCGCCGGTGAGCGCGCGGAACCATTCGGTCGCGATCGGCCGCAGCTCGGGCATCGATACGGCGGCGAGGTAGAGCTCGTAACCGCGTCGCACGCTCTCGAGATCCGAGGTGCGCGCGCTGAACCACTCGGTCACGACCTCCGCTGGATCCCCGTCGAGATGCGCCGTGAACCACTGCTCGGCCGCCTCGACCTGCTGATCCATGGTCTTCCGCATCGTCGCCTCCAGAAGCGACTGGATCGTGGGGAAGTAGTAGCTCGTGAGTCCGAGCGACTCTCCGGCGCGCTTCGCCACCTTGCGATAGGTGACGCCCCGGATGCCTTCCTCCTCGATGACCTCGCGCGTCGCATCGATGAGCCGCCCGGCCCGGTCGATCTTCTCTGCCATCGTTCCCTCTGCGCTACGATCCGCTGCGGCGGACGACCAGGATCGGCTGGGATCCGCCGGTCATCGCGTCCTCGGGTTCACTGTACCGCACCACTCTCGCCGGTCTCGATCGCACGGGTCCACTGCGAGGTGCCGCTGCCGAGGGGGATGACGTTGTCGGCGCTGACCAGGAGCGACAGCGTGTCGCCGACGCGGAGCCCGGTCGTGCTGAGCGCCGGGACGAGCGCCTTGATCGAACGGTCGCCGGGCAGCCGGACGATGAGCTCGGTCTCGTCGCCGAGGAAGAGCGTGTCGCGGAGCTCGCCGCGCAGCAGCAGCCGGTCGTCCGCATCCTGCCAGGCAGCGGTCTCGGCTCCGGCGGGGTTCCCGGCATCGGCGAAGTCCCCGGGGCCGGCGATCGCGAAGGCGCGGGGCCG
>NZ_JBHSRW010000138.1:0-5932 GCF_042659205.1 Leucobacter soli | reverse complement strand
GGGCGGTTCGCCCGCGGGCGCCGCGCGCGTGATCCCGTTCCGCTTCACCCCTGCGGTGACCGCCGACGATCTGCGGGCGGCGGTCGGGGGCCAGCCCGACGGCCTCGTGCTCGAGTGCTACGGCAGCGGCAACGCACCGACAGGCCGGCCGGGCATGACGGCGGCGCTGCGCGAGATCTGCCGGGAGATCCCCGTCGTCGCCGTCACGCAGTGCGCTACCGGCGCGGTAGATCTCGATCGCTACGCGGTGGCGCATGAGCTCGCCGCGGCGGGCGTCATCGACGGCGGGGATCTGACGATCGAGGCGGCGCTCGCGAAGCTCGGTTTCGCGCTCGATCGCGGCGCCCGCGGTGCGGCGCTGCGCACGCTGATGGCCGAGAACTTCGTCGGGGAGCGGACCACCGCCGTCCAGCCCGATGTCGGATCCCGAACCTAGACTGATACGACGATGAGCGACTTCGAACTCCTTTCCCCCGACGGCGGCGCACTCAGCAGTCCATTCGACTCCGTCCGCGGTGGCGCTGGCGGCGCGAGCGGTGCGCGTGGCGCCGATCCGCTGCTCGACGGGCTGAACCCGCCGCAGGCGCGCGCGGTCGAGGCGCGCGGCCCGGCGCTGCTGATCGTCGCGGGTGCGGGGTCGGGGAAGACCCGCGTGCTCACGCATCGGATCGCGCACCTCATCCGCAACAAGGAGGCCTGGCCCAGCCAGATCCTCGCCATCACGTTCACGAACAAGGCGGCCTCCGAGATGCGGGAGCGCGTCGCGGGGCTGCTGGGCGATGCGGCCGAGGGGATGTGGATCTCGACCTTCCATTCGGCGTGCGTGCGGATCCTGCGCCGGGAGGCCGAACGCTTCGGCTACGTCGCGGGCTTCACCATCTACGACAGCGCCGATTCGCGCGCGCTGCTCAAGCGCATCATCAAGGAGACGGAGGCCGACAGCTACGGCTTCACCCCGGCCAACACGAGCGCGAAGATCTCGCGCCTCAAGAACGAGCTGAGCGACGCCGACACCTACGCGGCGACGGCGAACGAGGCCGATCCGCGGGAGCGGATCTTCGTCGAGATCTTCCGCACCTACGAGCAGGAGCTGCGCCGGGCCAACGCCTTCGACTTCGACGACCTGATCGGGCAGACGGTGCACCTCTTCCGGTCGCATCCCGACGTCGCGGCGATCTACCAGCGCCGGTTCCGGCACATCCTGGTCGACGAGTACCAGGACACCAACCACGCGCAGTATTCGCTGATCCGGGAGCTCACCCGGTCGGTGGATCCCGATACCGCTGATCGCCTGGTTCCTCCGGTGCGGGAGCGCGAGGTGGACGGCACGGGCGCGATCCCCGGCGCCTCCTTGACCGTCGTCGGCGACTCCGATCAGTCGATCTACGCCTTCCGCGGAGCAGACATCCGCAACATCGTCGAGTTCGAGCGCGACTTCCCGGGTGCTGAGGTCGTGAAACTGGAGCAGAACTACCGCTCGACCCAGAACATCCTCTCCGCTGCCAACGCCGTGATCGGCAACAACTTCGACCGGCAGGAGAAGAACCTCTTCACGACCGAGGGCGACGGCGAGAAGATCACCGGCTTCACCGGCTATTCGCAGCACGACGAGGCGCGCTTCGTCGCGGAGGAGATCGAGGACCTGCACCGTGCCGGGCTGGCCTACGGCGACATCGCCGTGTTCTACCGCACCAACTCGCAGACGCGCGCGCTCGAGGAACTGCTGATCCGCTCCGCGATCCCTTACCGCGTGCTCGGGGGCACCAAGTTCTACGAACGGGCCGAGATCAAGGACGCGATGGCGTACCTGACCAGCCTGGCGAACCCCTACGACCCCATCGCCTGGTCTCGGCTGCTCGGCGTGCCGAAACGCGGCATCGGACCGATGGCGGAAGCGCAGCTGGCGGTGTTCCAGGAGGCGCAGGGCATCTCGTTCCACGAGGCGATGCTGCGCGCCGACGAGATCGGCTTCGGCCCCAAGGTGCGGGGCGCGATCCTCGGCCTCGGAGAGCTGCTGCGCGCCGCCCGAATGGCGGCGGGCGGGGGCGGCACGGAGGATCCGGAAGTCGAGAAGAAGCCGACGCCCGTCGCCGACGTGCTGAAACTGATCCTCGACGAGACCGAGATGATCGAGAAGCTGCGGGCGAAGCGCGACCCGCAGGACGAGGCCCGGGCCGAGAACCTCGAGGAGCTCGTCTCCGTGGCGCGCGAGTTCGACGTGCGCAACCCGGGGGCGGGGCTGCTCGAGTTCCTGACCGAGGTCTCGCTCGTCGCCGCCGCAGACGAGCTCGACGATCAGAGCGGCACGGTGTCGCTCATGACGCTCCACACGGCGAAGGGGCTCGAGTTCCCCGCCGTCTTCATCACCGGGGTCGAGGAGGGGCTTCTGCCGCACCAGATGTCGGTCGACGAGATCGGCGGGATCAACGAGGAGCGGCGGCTGATGTACGTGGGCATCACGCGGGCGCGGAAGCGCCTGTACCTGACGCTGGCATCGACCCGGGCGACCTACGGGGACATCGGGGTCGCCATGCCCTCCCGGTTCCTGCAGGAGATTCCCGATTCGCTGATCGACTGGCGGCAGACGCCCGGCGAGGTCACGAGCCGCGGGGGTACGGAATCGCGGGCGCTCAATGCGCCGCGGGGCGAGGGTCGCTCCGGCTCGCGATCCTCCCGCTCGTCGGGGCGTCCCGAATCGTCGGTGGTGTTCGGGCGCGGCGGAGGATCCGGTGCGGCCGCGGTCGCCGAGCCTGCGAGCGGAAACATGCAGTCGGCGCTCGACAAGTGGCGCGAGCGCAAGCGGCTGGCGAAGGAGGCGCAGGCTGCCGGCGGCGGGTTCCCGAACCTGGTCGGCACCTCGATCCGCGACAACGGCGACCTCGAACTGGCGCCCGGCGACCGGATCCGCCATGAGGACTACGGCGAGGGCCGGGTCACGGGGATCACCGGCGAAGGATCGAAGCGCGTGGCGCACACCGTCTTCGACTCGGTGGGGGAGCGGAAGCTGCTGGTGAAGCTCTCGCCGATCACGAAGGTCGAGTGAGCACCCGGCAGAACTCGTCGTCGCTCATTGTCCGGACCGCTCCCCGGAACGCTGGGACCGCATCCGGATCGCTGGTGGTAGGCTGGATCCTCGGTCGAATCTATTTCGACATCGAGACATTTTCGCCTCGCAGCCACCACTTCACTACCCAAAAGGAATACACGTGGATCTGTACGAGTACCAGGCACGAGATCTGTTCGAGCGATACGGGGTGCCGGTGCTCGCGGGCATCACCGCGGACACTCCCGAGGAGGCCCGCGCGGCAGCCGAGAAGATCGGCGGCGTGGTCGTCGTCAAGGCCCAGGTGAAGACCGGCGGCCGAGGCAAGGCCGGCGGCGTCAAGGTCGCGAAGACCCCCGACGAGGCGTATGCGGCCGCCGAGGCGATCCTCGGCCTCGACATCAAGGGCCACGTCGTGAAGCGCGTCATGGTCGCGGCCGGCGCCGACATCGCGCAGGAGTTCTACTTCTCGGTGCTGCTGGATCGCGCCAACCGCTCGTACCTCTCGCTCTGCAGCGTCGAGGGCGGTATGGAGATCGAGCAGCTCGCGGTCGAGAAGCTCGAGGCGCTCGCGCGCATCGAGGTGGATCCGGGTACCGGCATCGACGCGGCCAAGGCCGAGGAGATCGCACGCGCGGCACGGTTCCCGGAGGAGCTGGTCGCGAAGGTCGTCCCCGTGTTCCAGAAGCTCTACGAGGTCTACTCGGGCGAGGACGCCACGCTCGTCGAGGTGAACCCTCTCGTGCTCACCGGCGCCGGCGACATCATCGCGCTCGACGGCAAGGTATCGCTCGACGAGAACGCCGACTTCCGTCAGCCCGAGCACGAGGCGCTGGCCGACAAGGGCGCCGAGGATCCGCTCGAGGCGAAGGCGAAGGCTCAGGATCTCAACTACGTGAAGCTCGACGGCGAGGTCGGCGTGATCGGCAACGGTGCGGGCCTCGTGATGTCCACGCTCGACGTCGTCGCCTACGCGGGCGAGAATCACGGCGGCGTGAAGCCGGCGAACTTCCTCGACATCGGCGGCGGAGCCTCGGCCGAGGTGATGGCCGCGGGTCTCGACGTGATCCTCGGGGACCCGCAGGTCAAGGCGGTCTTCGTGAACGTCTTCGGCGGCATCACCGCCTGCGACGCGGTCGCGAACGGCATCGTCGGCGCGCTCGAGAAGCTGGGCGATACCGCCAACAAGCCCCTCGTCGTGCGCCTCGACGGCAACAACGTCGAGGAGGGGCGTCGCATTCTGAACGAGGCGAACCACCCGCTGGTCGTGCAGGCCGCCACCATGGACGAGGGCGCCGACAAGGCTGCCGAGCTGGCGAACGCCGCCTGATCCTTTTCGAGACTACGGAGAATAGCAACATGTCGATCTTCCTCAACAAGGATTCCAAGGTCATCGTCCAGGGCATCACCGGCGGCGAGGGCACCAAGCACACCGCGCGCATGCTCGCCGCGGGCACGCAGATCGTGGGCGGCGTGAACGCCCGCAAGGCCGGCACGACCGTGTCGCACGTGAACGCCGCAGGCGAGACCGTCGAGCTGCCCGTGTTCGCGACCGTCGCCGAGGCGATGGCCGAGACCGGCGCCGACGTGTCGGTCGCCTTCGTGCCGCCGGCCTTCACCAAGGACGCGGCCGTCGAAGCCATCGACGCCGGCATCGGCCTGCTCGTGATCATCACCGAGGGCGTGCCGGTCAAGGACTCGGCCGAGCTCTGGGCGCACGCCAAGGCCACCGGCGGCAAGACCCGCATCATCGGCCCGAACTGCCCGGGCATCATCACCCCGGGCGAGGCGCTCGCGGGTATCACCCCGGCGACCATCACCGGCAAGGGCCCGATCGGCCTGGTCTCGAAGTCGGGCACGCTGACCTACCAGATGATGTACGAGCTGCGCGACCTCGGCTTCTCCACCGCCATCGGCATCGGCGGCGATCCCGTCATCGGCACGACGCACATCGATGCGCTCGCCGCGTTCGAGGCCGACCCCGAGACCCGGGCGATCGTGATGATCGGCGAGATCGGGGGCGACGCCGAGGAGCGCGCGGCCGAGTTCATCAAGGCGAACGTGACGAAGCCGGTCGTCGGCTACGTCGCCGGCTTCACCGCTCCCGAGGGCAAGACCATGGGCCATGCCGGCGCCATCGTCTCGGGCTCGGCTGGCACCGCGCAGGCCAAGAAGGAGGCGCTCGAGGCCGCCGGCGTGAAGGTCGGCAAGACTCCGACCGAGACCGCTGAGCTGCTGCGCGCAGCATTTGCAGCACTGTAAACGCGAAGCGTTTACGCGCAAATCTGCGCCGGCGCCACCGCGCCGGGCGTTCGCACAGCTGTAAACCGCAGGTTTACAGGCGAACCCGTGCCGGCGGGTCGCAGTTCGGGAGGACTTCGCAGTCCGGGCTGATCGTTTCGGGCCGTCGGATCCTCCCGAACTCCGATCTCAGCCAGAACTGCGGCGAGGGGTGCGCCGCATGGTGATGAGTCCGCCCGCCGGGGCGACCGAGAGCGGAGTGCCGTTTCGGCAGCGCGCCGAGGCCCGGCCGTCGGAGGCGATCGATACCCTTGATGCGATGAGAGCAGTGCTGACGGCGGTGATCGCCGCGATCGAGGCCGCCGCCGTGGCGCTCGCGGGGTTCGTGCTGGTCGCCGTGCCCGTCGTGCTCGTCTGGTGGCTGACGTTCGAGCTCGGCGCCGACCCGAGCGAGGTCTTCGACATCGCGGCCGCCGGGTGGCTGCTGGCGCACTTCGTCCCGCTATCGCTCGAGCTGAGCCCCGAAGCGGCACTCGGCTTCGGGCTCGATCCCGAGGCGCTGAGCTTCACGCTGTCGCTCGCGCCCCTCGGCCTGACGCTGCTCACCGTGCTGCTCGCCGTGCTCGCCGGCCGGCGCTTCGCACGGCG
>NZ_JBHSRW010000137.1:0-5960 GCF_042659205.1 Leucobacter soli | reverse complement strand
CCGCGCGGCGTGCGGCGGAGTCCGAGCTCCGGGAGTTGACGGAGGCGCGCGCGGAGCGGATCGGCGAAGCCGAACGTCTGCGCGCCGAGCTCGACGAGCTCGCCGCCGTCGACCCCCGGCCGGGCGAGGAGAGCGAGTTGCAGGCCTCGATCGAGCGCCTGTCCAACCTCGAGGAGCTGCGCGCAGCGAGCTCTGCGGCTCTGCGGGCGCTCTCCGACGAGAGCGACGATCCCTACAGCGCCGACGCGGTGGGCCTGGTCGACAGCGCTCGACGCGAGCTCGAGCGGGTGGCCTCGGTCGATCCGCGTCTCGCGGCCGTCTCAGAGGTGCTGCAGGCCGCCGGCATCCAGCTGAGCGACGCGGTGCGATCGCTATCGGCCTACGCAGGGGACCTCGATCAGGACGGCCCGATGGAGCTCGAACGCGCCAACGGTCGTCTCGCGGCGCTGACCGGGCTGATGCGCGCCTACGGCGCCACCGACGCGCAAACGGTCATCGACCGCGGCGCGAGCGCAGTGGTCCGGCTGACGGAGCTCGAGGGGGACGACACCCGGATCGACGAACTCGCCTCCCGGGAGGCGGAACTCGCCGCTGACGAGCGGCGTCTCGCCGAGGAACTGAGCGGGCTCCGCGGAGCGGCTGCGGCCGATCTCGCCGATCGGGTCACCGTCGAACTGCGGGAGCTCGCCATGCCGGATGCGCGCTTCGTCGCGCAGGTCGAGCCGGCGGAGCTCGGGAGGGACGGCGCCGACGAGGTGCGCCTGCTCCTGCAGCCCCATCCCGGAGCGGAGCCGCGGCCGTTGGCGAAGGGCGCCTCGGGCGGCGAGCTCTCGCGGGTGATGCTGGCGCTCGAGGTCGTGGTGGCCGCGAGCGATCCGGTCCCCACCTTCGTCTTCGACGAGGTGGATGCCGGAGTCGGCGGTGCGGCGGCGATCGAGATCGGGCGCCGCTTGGCGAGACTCTCCCGGACCTCGCAGGTGATCGTCGTCACGCACCTCGCCCAGGTTGCGGCCTTCGCCAACAACCACCTGCAGGTGGCGAAGGACTCCGCAGGCGGCTTCACCCGGTCGAGCTGCCGCCGGCTGGAGGGAGAGGAGCGCCTCGCCGAGATGGCGCGCCTGCTCTCCGGCCTCAGCGACTCGCAGAGCGCGCTCGAGCACGCGGCAGAGCTGCTGGATCTCGGCGCACCGTGACGGCAGGGCTCCCGGTCGATGTCGGAGCTCGGTGCTAACCTCGCCCCATGAGGAACATCCTGCGTCGTTCGCACCGAGAGACCGGCCCCGTGATCGAGACGGGGGCGAGCTCGGGCGACGCCGCCGAGGAGCACCCGGATATCGTGCACGTCGACCTCGAGCAGCTCGACGCCGAGACCCGCGAGATGTACCGCCAGGCCGTGACCGCGGCGGAGGAGGACGCGAAGGAGGAGACGAAGCGTCAGCGCACCCTCCGCGAGTTCGTGGTGCGGAGCCCGTTCCAGCTCGGCTTCGTGCTCACGCTCGGAGCGCTCACCGCCATCCTCGTCGGCCAGATGATCGGCCAGCTGAGCACGATCATCATGTACGTGGTCGGCGCACTCTTCATCGCTCTCGCCCTCGAACCGGTCGTGCGCTGGCTGGAGCGGCACAATGTGAAGCGCCCGCTCGGCATCGCGATCGTGTTCGCCAGTTTCCTCCTCATCGTGGGCGGCATCCTCGCCGTCGTCATTCCGATGATCGCGAACCAGGTCGCCACCCTCGTGCGCACGGCTCCGAGCTACTTCAACGGCATCACCGGCGAGGAATGGTATCTGAGCCTCAAGGAGCGCTTCGGCAGCTACATCGACTTCGACGGCCTGATCTCGATGGGTCAGGACTTCGTGGGCAAGCCCGAGAACTGGGCGCAGGTCGCCGGCGGGGTCTGGCAGGCCGGGGTCGGCATCGCGAACGGCCTGACGGCCGCGCTCATCGTGCTGATCCTGAGCCTCTACTTCCTCGCGTCGCTGCAGGCGACGAAGCGTGCGTTCTACTCGCTGACTCCCCGATCCAACCGCGTCCGGGTGATCGACATCACCGAGCAGATCACCAAGTCCGTCGGCGGATATGTCAACGGCATCGTGATCCTCGCACTCATCAACGCCGTCTGCGGTTTCATCATGATGACGATCGTGAAGGTGCCCTTCGCCGGACTGGTCGCGGTCGGCGTGTTCCTGCTCGCCCTCATCCCGCTGTTCGGATCCGTGCTCGCCACGGTGCTCGTAGCCGGGGTCGCGCTCTTCGAATCGCCGACCGCGGCGATCATCGCGGCCGTGTACTACCTCGTATACATGCAGCTCGAGGCATACCTGCTCACGCCGAGGATCATGAACCGTGTCGTATCGGTCCCGGGGGCGCTGGTCGTGATCGGCGCACTGGCCGGCGGCACGCTGCTCGGCCTGCTGGGTGCGCTGATCTCGATCCCGGTCACCGCGATGATCCTGATGATCATCAAACAGGTGTGGGTGCCGCGGCAGGAGCAGCTCTGAATCGCGCGGTGCACCGGACGACGGTGTGCAGCGGCCGTAGCGACTGATAGGATCGAAGCCCGTGGGAGCAGAGCGAAACAGCAACGGTACGACCAAGCACATCTTCGTGACCGGGGGCGTGATCTCGTCGCTCGGCAAGGGGCTCACCGCCGCCAGTCTGGGCAACCTGCTCACCGCGCGCGGCCTGCACGTCGTGATGCAGAAGCTCGATCCCTATCTCAATGTCGATCCGGGCACCATGAACCCGTTCGAGCACGGCGAGGTCTTCGTGACCGACGACGGTGCCGAGACCGACCTCGACATCGGGCACTACGAGCGCTTCCTCGGCATCAACCTCTCACAGGCCGCGAACGTCACGACCGGTCAGATCTACTCGACGGTCATCGCCGCGGAACGCCGCGGAGACTACCTCGGAGCGACCGTGCAGGTGATCCCGCACATCACCAACGAGATCAAGCGACGTATGCGGCTCCAGTCCGAGGAGATCCCCCAGCCTGATGTGATCATCACCGAGATCGGCGGCACGGTCGGCGACATCGAATCCCAGCCGTTCATGGAATCCGCCCGCCAGGTGCGGCATGAGCTCGGCCGGGAGAACGTGATGTTCGTCCACGTCTCCCTCGTGCCATTCATGGGTGCTTCGGGCGAGCAGAAGACCAAGCCGACCCAGCACTCCGTCGCCGCGCTGCGCACCCTCGGCATCCAGCCCGATGCGCTCGTGCTGCGCAGCGATCGGCCGGTCACCGACGACAACCTGCGCAAGATCGCCCTCATGTGCGACGTCGACGAAGGCGCGGTGGTGAATGCGATCGACGTGAAGAGCATCTACGACCTGCCGAAGCTGCTGAACGACCAGGGCCTCGACCAGACCATCACCCGCCATCTCGGCCTCGACGATCGCGCCGGCGAGGTGGACTGGAGCACCTGGCAGCCGGTCCTCGACGCCGTCCACGAGCCGAAGGGCGAGGTCACCATCGGGCTCGTCGGCAAGTACATCGACCTGCCCGACGCCTACCTCTCGGTCACCGAGGCGCTCCGCGCCGGCGGCTTCGCGCATTCGACCAAGGTGAACGTCAAGTGGGTCGCCTCCGACGACTGCGAGACGCCCGAGGGGCAGCTCGAAGCGCTGGGCGACGTGCACGCCATCTGCGTGCCCGGCGGCTTCGGCATCCGGGGCATCGAGGGCAAGCTCGGCGCGCTCCGCTTCGCCCGCGAGAACGGGATTCCCGCGCTGGGCCTCTGCCTCGGTCTGCAGTGCATGGTCATCGAGTACGCGCGGCACGTCGCCGGCCTGGAGGAGGCCTCCTCGACCGAGTTCGACCCGGAGACGCCGATCCCGGTGATCGCGACCATGGCCGAGCAGGTCGAGATCATCGACGGCGGCGATCTCGGCGGCACCATGCGGCTCGGCCTCTACGAGGCGAAGCTCTCAGAGGGCTCCCTCGCCGCCGAGCTCTACGGGGCGACCACCGCGAGCGAGCGCCATCGCCACCGCTACGAGGTGAACAACGCCTATCGCGATCGGATCGCCGAGGCCGGGCTGGTCTTCAGCGGTACCAGCCCGAACGGCGAACTCGTCGAGTACGTCGAGCTGCCGCGCGACGTCCACCCCTTCTACATCGCCACGCAGGCGCATCCCGAGCTGCGCTCCCGCCCCGGCCGCCCCCACCCGCTCTTCGCGGGCCTGGCCGGCGCGGCGATCCGGCGCCGGGAGGCGGCGCGCCTCTTCGACGACGCCTGAGCGATGTCGTGGGGACCGAGCCCCGAGCACGGTGCCGAGCGCTATCTGCGGCACGTCGCGATCGAGCGCGGGCTCTCGGAGAACACCCGCGACGCCTACCGGCGTGACCTGACCGCCTACTCCGAGTGGCTCGCGGCTGCGGGGATCGAGGACCTCGCGGATGTCGCTCCCGAGACCCTCGCCGACTACGTCGCGGAGCTCAACGGGTCGACGGGCGGGCCGCCGTTCGCGCCCGAGACCATCGCCCGCAGGCTCTCCACCGTCCGCGGCATGCACAGGTTCCTCTTCGAGGAAGGGCTGCTGCCCGAGTTCGCGGGCAGCGGCGTACGAGCACCGAAGAAGGGCCAGCGACTGCCCAAGGCGCTCTCGACGGATCAGGTCGCCGCGCTGCTCGACGCGGCCGGCGGCGACGACCCGGTGGGACTGCGGGACCGGGCCCTACTCGAACTGCTCTACGCGAGCGGGGCGCGCGTCAGCGAGGTGACGGCGCTCGACATCGACGATCTGCTCTCCGGGCAGGGCGGAGACGCCTGGAACGACCCGGAGCGCGCTCTGGGCGAGGGCGGCTTCCTGCGCGTCACCGGGAAGGGTTCCAAGCAGCGCATCGTGCCCTACGGCGGCTACGCGGGCCGGGCGCTCGCCGCCTACCTGGTGCGGGCGAGACCGGCGATGGTCGCGGCGGGCCGCGGCACCCCTGCGCTGTTCGTCGGTCCGCGCGGCGGCCGCGTGTCGCGTCAGAGTGTGTGGCTCGTGATCCGGGGCGCGGCGGAGCGTGCCGGGATCGAGACGGAGATCTCTCCGCACACGATGCGGCACTCCTTCGCCACCCATCTGCTCGCGGGCGGCGCCGACGTCCGCACCGTCCAGGAGCTGCTGGGCCACGCATCGGTGACGACGACCCAGATCTACACGCAGGTCACGGCGGATATGCTGAGGGAGCACTATCTGCACTCGCATCCGAGAGCGAGATGAACCGACGAGACAGGCCGAGAAGGGGACCGATGACGAGCACAGCGAGCAGGATCGTCGATGCGCTGCGCGAGGCGCTGCCGGCCGGGTCGATCGTCGTGGATGAGACGGAGCTGCGGAGTCTGGAACGGGATCGCTCGGGGACCGCCCGCGGATGGGCGCTCGTGCTCGTACGGCCCGGCTCCACCACGGAGGTGCAGGCCGTCGTGCGGATCGCCGACGCGCACGGCACGCCGCTCGTGGCCCAGGGCGCGCGCACCGGCCTCGCGGGGGCCGGGTCCGCCGTCGACGGCGCGATCCTCGTCGATTTCTCGCGGATGAACCGGATCCTCCGCATCGATCCTCTCGAGCGCCTCGCCGTGGTGCAGCCGGGCGTCACCGTGCAGGAGCTCGCGGAGGCCGCGACCGAGGCGGGCCTCTTCTACGCGCCGGACCCGGTCTCGGCGGAGTGGGCGACCATCGGGGGGACGATCGCGACCAACGCCGGCGGCATGCGTTGCATCAAGTACGGGGTGACCCGCGAATCGGTCCGCTCGCTCGAGGTCGTGCTCGCCGACGGCAGCGCGGTGCGCACGCGCAGCGACACCATCAAGTCCGTGGCGGGCCTGGACCTGACCTCCCTGGTCGTCGGATCGGAGGGCACCCTCGCGCTGGTGACCGAGGCGACGGTCGGCCTGCGCTCCGCACCGGGGCCGGCCCGCGGAGCGTCGGCGCTGTTCCCGAGCATCGACGCCGCACTCGCGGCCGCCA
>NZ_JBHSRW010000136.1:0-6070 GCF_042659205.1 Leucobacter soli | reverse complement strand
CCGCGCGGGCCGGCACACCGCCGACGCACGCCGCGCCGCGGGTCGCCGCGGTGATCGTCACCTTCAACCGGCTCGAGAAGCTGAAGAACGTGATCTCGGCGATCGAGGCGCAGACCACCGCGCCCGCGCACCTCGTGATCGTCGACAACGCGTCGACCGACGGCACCGGCGACTACCTCGCGACGCTCGAGACCGCGCTTCCGCTCGAGGTCGTGAGCCTCCCCGAGAACACGGGCGGTGCCGGCGGCTTCTCGGCCGGCATGCGCCGCGGCTACGAACTGGGCGCCGACTTCGTCTGGGTGATGGACGACGACGGCTACCCGCGGCCCGACGCGCTCGCCCTGCTGGTCGACGGCATCGGGGAGGCGAGCGAAGCGCTCGGCCACGCGGTGCCGTTCGCCTGCTCGGTCGTGCTCTTCACCGACGGCGAGATCTGCGAGATGAACAACCCGGTGCCCACCTGGGACTGGGGCCGGCTGCTCGTGAAGGGGCGGCGGATCGTGCTCGTCGAGCGCTGCTCGTTCGTCTCGGTGCTCATCCCGCGCTGGGCGCTCGAACGGTACGGGCTGCCGTTCAAGGAGTACTTCATCTGGTTCGACGATGCCGAGTACACGCTGCGCATCTCGCGCGAGGGGGCCGGCGTGCAGGTCCTCGACAGCGTCACCGTGCACGACATGGGTGTGAACCAGGGCGTGAACTGGGGAATGGTGGACGCGTCGAACGCCTGGAAGTTCGCGTATGGCGCCCGCAACGAGGGCTCGTACCGGCGCCATCACCGGTCTCTTGCGCACTTCGCGGTGTTCGCGGCGCAGGTGGTCGTGGGGATGCGGCGCGGCGGCGTGCCGCGAAAGCTGCGGCGGCGGATCCACCGAGCCCTCCGGGCCGGATTCTTCTTCGACCCGCCGATCGATCGGGTCGCGTGACGACGTGCGGGGCGGGGGATGCCGGGTACAGCGGTCGGGGAGCAGGCACAGGGTAGGATCGTCGGGTGACTGAACACAGTGCGCTCAGGGACCCTGAGTACTCGATCCCCGGCGACAGCCGCGGTCTGCTCAGTCTGCCGAAGCATCGATACCTGCTCTCGCTGCTCATCAAGAAGGGCGTGGCCACCCGCTACTACGGGTCGGCGCTGGGCTGGGCCTGGTCGTACATCCGCCCGCTGGCGCAGTTCTTCATGTACTGGATCGTCATCGGCGTCCTGCTCGGGGTGGCCCGCGGCGGGGGGATGGAGGCCTTCCCGGTCTACCTCTTCTCGGGCATCACGATGATCAACCTCTTCAGCGAGACGCTGCGCGCGACGACGAACTCGATCACGAGCAACAAGGCGCTGATCCAGAAGATCTACTTCCCCCGCGAGCTGTTCCCGGTGGCGGCGGCCGTCGGCGCGATCATCCACTACCTGCCGCAGGCGGTCCTCCTCCTGGTGATCTATCTGCTCCTCGGCGGCGCCATCACCTGGATGTCGGTGGCGGCGTTCCTCGCGGGCGTGGTGATCGTCGTCACCTTCGGCCTGGGGCTCGGGCTCTTCTTCGGCGGCTTCAACGTCGCCTACCGCGACTCGAAGAACATCGTCGACCTGATCCTGATGTTCGCGACCTGGACCTCGCCCGTGCTCTACACCTTCAACCTGGTGCAGCAGCAGGCGCAGCACATCGGCGCGGAGTGGATCTACTACCTCTACATGGTCAACCCGGCCACCGCCGGCGTGGAGCTCTCGCACACCGCCTTCTGGGAGCACCTGTCGCCGGCTGCCGCCCGTCCCGACGGGCTGTGGTACTTCGCGCTGGTCGGCTTCGTCATCTCGCTGCTGACGCTGGTGGTCGGCCAGTACGTCTTCCACCGGATGGAGGGTCGCTTTGCCCAGGAGCTCTGAGGCCGGATCGCCGTCGGCGGCGCTTTCGTCGAAGCCGGCCATCATCGTCCACGACGTGGTGAAGGAGTTCCGGATCAAGCACGCGCGGACGCTCAAGGAGGCGTTCGTCTCGCTGTTCAAGAAGCAGGATCGCCGGCGCGAGTTCCGCGCGCTCGACGGGATCAGCTTCGAGGTCGCCGAGGGCGAGTCGATCGCGGTGCTCGGCAGCAACGGTTCGGGGAAGTCGACAACGCTCAAGCTGATCTCGGGGGTGCTGCAGCCCGACGAGGGATGGGTGCGCACGCGCGGCCGCGTCGCCGGTCTGCTCGAGGTGGGCGCCGGCTTCCATCCGGATCTGACCGGCCGAGACAACATCTACCTCAACGCGGCGATCCTCGGCATGTCGAAAGAGGAGACGGATGCGCGCTTCGACGCGATCGTCGAGTTCTCGGGCATCAGCGAGTCGTTCCTCGACACCGAGGTGAAGCGCTACAGCTCGGGCATGCGCTCGCGGCTCGGCTTCGCGGTGGCCGTGCACACGGAGGTCGATGTGCTGCTGGTCGACGAGGTGCTCTCGGTCGGCGACGCCGCCTTCCGCGCGAAGTGCAACGACAAGATCCTCGAACTGCGGGATCAGGGCAAGACGATGTTCGTGGTCAGCCACAACCTCGGCACGGTGAAGAAGCTGTGCACGCGGGGGATCGTGCTGAAGGGCGGCAAGGTCGTGTTCGACGGCGACATCGGCGAGGCGGCCGACATCGTCGCCCCGCCCAAGCCGAAGCCGAAGAAGTAGCGCGGGCGGGATCCCCCGCCCGGCGAGCTCAGCGCTGCTCGGCGATCAGCCGCTCGATCGCCGCGGTCGATCGCTCGCAGTTGCGACCGTCGCGCCAGGGGTAGAGCGCGGCGATCCGCGCAGCGTAGCCGGCCGCCTCGTCGGCATTCCCGTCCGTCCCGTCGAGCAGGGCGGCCACGGCGGTCACGGCGTCGCCGGCGGACTCGACGACCGGGCCGAAGCCCTGGGCGCGGAAGTCGTAGTCGCCGGGCTGGCTGCTGTGGCCGCCGGAGAAGAACGCCTCGCGGTCGAACTGGAAGTAGACGGTCGGCGCCCCGCCGTAGGCGGCCTCGAAGGCGACGGAGGAGTAATCGGTGAGGGAGAGCCGGGTGCGGGCGAAGAGCTCCGCGACGCCGTCGTGGTAGGAGGCGACCGACATCCATGCGGGAGTCGGCAGGAGTTCGCGGTGGTGCTGGAAGCGCGGGTGCATGAGGAGGACCGGGCGGAGGCCGTGCCGCTCGCAGGCTGCGCGCAGGCGCTCGTCGTGCAGCAGCGCCGACCACTGGCGCACGTAGTCGCTGGCCTGGGCTCCCTCGCGCAACGACCAGCGGTGATCCGCGTTCGGCGAAGCCAGGTAGATCCGCCAGGTCGGGGTGATCAGCAGCACGTCGGGCGAGTCGCCCCGCTCGCGCCGCGCCGCCAGCTCGGCCTCGAGGCGATCGAGGCGGGCCATGCCGGTGAGCGGCACCTCGCCCGCGGCGAAGCGGTACGGCCCGCGCTCGCGCACCAGGCCCTGCCGCTCGTCCTCGGTCGCGGCGGTGACGAGATGGATCTGCATCGGGTTGAAGCGCCGATGGTGGTCGGTGTGGATGATCCCGTGCTTGAGGTAGACGAAGAGCCAGCTCGTGGCGAGGAAGGATCCGAAGGGGTTGCGCGACCCGGGGTCGGATTGCGAAGAGACGAACACCTCGGCGCGGGCGAGCAGCAGGTAGTGGCGGATCGATCCGTAGGGCACGAGCTTGGCGCCGATGCGGCGAAGGCGCCGGTAGGCCGGCACGCGCCGGTCCAGCGCGAACCAGGCGTTGATATCGGGCCGTTCGGCGTGCAGATGGAGGAACAGCGCCTCCGCGTTGTCGTCGGCCTGATGCCGGCGGTCGGCCAGCACCCAGGCGCGTTCGTAGCGGCGCAGCGGTCCGATCCTCCGCGAGATGATGCCGGAGAGCCGGAATTTCCGGTTGTTCCACCAGTCCGCATCGACGAGGCGGTGGAGCTTGCGCCAGGGCTTGCGGCTCCGGTGCTCCGCGACCGCCGGGTCGACGGGCGGCGGCAGTGCGGGGGTGGGCTCCTCGACGCGGATCCCGCCGCGGAGATCCGCGAAGCGCACCTCGGCGGGAGCATCGGTCTCGACGATCAGGTTGTGCTCGTACACCCAGTGCTCGCCGAGGATCTCGACCGAGCGCACCTTGGTCTCGACGAGTGCGCCTCCGGCCGCGACCGCGAAGCGGGGCTCGGCGTCGGACGCGTACAGCAGGAAGCGGCGGCGACGGCCGACCGGGTCCGGGTACGCTTGCACGGCGCGCGTCCGGTCGAGGAGCCCGAGATCGGCGAGCCAGGCGTGGGCGACCTCCGGGGATCTCACGGCGGCGAGGCGGGCGCGCAGTTGCTCGGGACCGAGCTCTCGGAGCGCGGCGCCGAGGGTGTCGCGGCATGCGGCGGCGATCTCCGCCTGCTCGGCCGGGGGGAGCGCGAGCGTCGAGCCGTGCATCTGCAGGTTGTCGTCGAAGCGCGCGGCGAACTCGGCGAGCTGGTCGGAGGCGGGCACGGGTTCAGTCTAGGGCGCTGCTCCGGTCTGGAGCGCCGCACCCCGGTGCCAGCGTTCGTGCGGCGTGCGGCTAGTGTCCTGCGCCGGGAGTTGCTTTGCAGAGACGAGTGCTCCCGTGGATGCGTCGCGAGGCGGAGGAGTGAGGCGATGCCGAAGCATCGTCGATCGACGACAACGAAGCGAGGCGCCGCGGGAGTGCTCGGATCTGTGAAGCGAATTTCCGGCGCAGGGCACTAGTAGGATCGGAACCTGACTGATTCGGAGGATGCAGTATGCGGATGACCGTTGTGGGCTGCGGCTACCTGGGTGCGGTGCACGCTGCCGCCATGGCGTCTATCGGCCACGAGGTGGTCGGCATCGACGTCGACGAACGGAAGATCGAGGAGCTCCGCCAGGGGCGCGCACCGTTCTTCGAGCCGGGACTGCAGGAGATCCTCACCGCCGGCCTCGAGTCGGGGCGCCTGAGCTTCTCGACGGACTTCGCGGCCGCGGCAGGCAGCCGCGTGCACTTTATCGCCGTGGGGACGCCGCAGAGCGCCGACGGCGGCGCGGCCGACCTGCGGTACGTGAACGCCGCGATCGAGGCGCTGCTGCCGCACCTCGCCGAGGGCGACATCGTGGCGGGCAAGTCGACCGTCCCGGTGGGCACCGCGGCCGGGTTGGCGGAGATCGTCGCGCCGTCGGGCGCCGTGCTCGTCTGGAACCCCGAGTTCCTGCGCGAGGGCTGGGCCGTGGAGGATACGATCCATCCGGACCGCCTGGTCGTGGGCGTGCCCGCGGGTGAGGCGGGCGAGGCCGCCGCCGACGTGCTGCGCGAGGTGTTCCGCCCCGCCGTCGAGAACGACACCCCCTTCATCGTCACCGACTACGCGACGGCGGAGCTCGTGAAGGTGGCCGCGAACGCCTTCCTCGCCACCAAGATCAGCTTCATCAACGCGATGGCCGAGATCGCCGAGGTGACCGGTGCCGACGTGGTGCAGCTCGCCGACGCGATCGGGCACGATGCGCGCATCGGCCGCCGCTTCCTCGGCGCCGGCATCGGATTCGGCGGCGGCTGCCTGCCGAAGGACATCCGGGCCTTCTCCGCCCGCGCCGAGGAACTCGGCCGGGGCGAGTCCGTCGCGTTCCTGCGAGAGGTCGACGCGATCAACCTGCGCCGCCGGGATCGCGTGGTGGAGCTCGCGGCCGAGGCGCTCGGCGGCGACCCGGCCGGGAAGCGGATCGCCGTGCTCGGCGCCTCGTTCAAGCCTCACTCGGACGATGTGCGAGACTCGCCGGCGCTCGACATCGCCGCGAAGCTGCACGAGGCCGGTGCCGACGTGGTCGTCACCGATCCGCAGGCCATCGAGAACGCGCGGCGCGTGCGCCCGGAACTGAGCTACTCGGAGAGCCTCGACGAGACGCTCGCGGACGCCTCGCTCGTGATCGTGGTCACCGAGTGGGACGAGTACCGTCGCGAGCTCGACCCCGAGCGGGCCGGCGGACTGGTGCAGGGGCGCACGGTCATCGACGGGCGCAACTGCCTCGACCCCGCTCGCTGGCGGGCGGCCGGATGGACGTATACGGGGATGGGTCGCCCGTAGCGGGCTGAGGGCCCGCCGGGGCCGGCGCCCCAGCCTCGCCC
>NZ_JBHSRW010000135.1:0-6080 GCF_042659205.1 Leucobacter soli | reverse complement strand
GGCCCAGCCTGCACGAGCGCGTGCCCGAGGGCGAGCTCGATCTGCGCCTGCTCGGCGTCTCGCCGGCCGCGCGCCGCCGGGGGATCGGCGCCCTGTTGATGCAGCACGTGCTCGAGCACGCGGCCGGCGTCGGGTTCTCGGGCGTCTCGCTGAAGACGCAGAAGTACATGACCGGTGCGCACCGCTTGTACGAGGAACTCGGCTTCGTCCGCGCGCCCGAGCGCGACGGCCTCTGGGTGGGGGACGAGAAGGTGCTCGACCTGATCGCCTATCGCCGGGACGTCGCCTGACGGATCGGTCATCGCCCTCTGCGTGCGGTCGCGCGTTCGCCGATCCCGCGAGTTCTCAGGCGAGCCGATCCTAGAATGGAGCTGTGAGCGACAGACAGCTGCATCTCGTGCGCCATGCGGAGGTCCAGAACCCCGAGGGCGTGCTCTACGGGCGACTGCCCGGCTACGGCCTCAGCGAGCTCGGCCACCGGATGGCGGAGGCCGCCGCACACGAGCTGCGCGGATCGGATCGCGCCGTCGGGCGTCTCATCGCGTCGCCGCTCCTGCGCGCCCAGCAGTCCGCCGCGCCGATCTCCCAGGCGATGGGCGCCGAGGTCGAGATCGACGAACGGCTCATCGAACCGACCAACAGCTTCGAAGGCCTGCCCCGCAGCGCCTTCGGCAGGCCCCGCTACTGGCATCGCTTCTGGAACCCGTTCCGGCCGAGCTGGGGCGAGCCCTATCGGTGGATCGCCGACCGGGTGCGCGCCGCGATGGACGATGCCTGGGAGAGCGAGGGCGATGGCGACATCGTCATGGTGTCGCATCAGGCCGTGATCTGGGCCGCGCACCGGGACGTGAACGGCGAGCCGCTCTTCCACAACCCCGCGAAGCGGCGCTGCGAGCTCTCCAGCATCACGAGCTTCGAGCGGCGCAGCGGGCGCTGGACCGAGATCGACTACCGGTCCCCGGCTGCGGCGCTGCTGGCGTCGTCGGTCGACGTGGGAGCGGTGTGAGGATGCGGCTGCGAGGTTCCGCACGGACGCTGGCGCTCGTCGCCGCGCTCGCGCTCGCGCTGCCGCTCGCGGCCTGCTCGGCGGATGGCGGCGACCTCGCCGCGCAGTGGCAGCAGGGCGGCGACAAGGGCTACATCGAGGGCGACGGCGCGACCACGAGCATCGCGCCCGAACAGCGCACCGATCCGGTGGTGTTCTCCGGGGTGACGGAGCAGGGGGACGCCTACGGCTCGGACGAGACGATCGGTTCGGTCACCGTGGTGAACTTCTGGTACGCGGGCTGCGCGCCCTGCCGTGCAGAGGCGGCGGATCTCGTCGCGGTCTACGACGAGTTCTCGTCTCAGGGCGTGGCGTTCGTGGGGGTCAACACCCGCGATCAGGTCGCGCAGGCCGCGCAGTTCTCCGAGGAGTTCGGTGTCGCATACCCCTCGATCATGGACAATGCGGGGGATCGCGCAGTGCAGCGCGCCTTCGCCGGGCAGGTACCGCTGAACGCGGTTCCCACGACGCTGGTGCTGGATGCCGAGGGTCGGGTCGCGCACCGGATCGTCGGCCAGCTCGCCGGCGAATCGCACCTCTCCACCCTGGTGCGCGAGACCCTGGCCGAGGGCTGAGCGGATGGGGTTGGGCGAGATGGTGGCGGACGGGCAGCTGCTCGTCGCCTCGCTGATCGCACTCGCCGCCGGGCTCGTCTCGTTCCTGTCGCCCTGCGTGCTGCCGCTCGTGCCCGGCTACCTGGCCTACGTCTCGGCGAGCGCGGGGGAACCGGTGCGCCGGGCGGCGGTCGTCGGCGGATCGATGACCGGTGTGCGCGCGCCGACCGAATCCATCGCCGTCGTCGACCGCCGCGCCGAGAGATATACCCGCAGGCGCATGGTCATCGGCGCGCTGCTCTTCGTTCTCGGCTTCACGGTGATCTTCGTCGCCGTGCTCATGCTGGCCGGCAGCGTCGGGGTGTGGCTCGCGCGCTGGGAGACCGCGATCACGCGGATCATGGGCGTCGTCATCATCGCGATGGGGCTCGTGTTCACCGGAGCGTTCGGCGGGATGCAGCGCACGGCCCGGCTGCGGATCAAGCCGCGTCTCGGCCTTGCCGGGGCCCCCGTGCTGGGCGCGGTCTTCGCGATCGGCTGGACGCCGTGCCTCGGGCCGACGCTCGCCGTCATCGGCACGCTCGCGCTGCAGAGCGGCACGGCCGCGCGGGGCGGATGGCTCGCGGCGATCTACTGCATCGGGCTCGGCCTGCCCTTCATCCTGGCCGCCTTCGGGTTCGGGTGGATGACCACGGCCACGACATTCTTCAAGCGGCATATCCGTGCGGTGAACCTCATCGGGGGCGGGCTGCTGATCGTCATCGGGCTGCTGATGGTGACCGGCATCTGGACGCGGATCATGTATGCGCTGCAGGCGGTGATCGGCGGATATGTCACAGTTCTCTGATCTCGGCGACCGGCCGGCCGACTACGAGGACGGCTCAGGAGCTCCCGCGAACGCCGGCGGCGGCCGCGGCGGCCCGGGCGGCGCTCCCGGCGGTGGTCCCGGCAGCGGTCCCGGCAGTGGTCCCGAACTCGGCCTGCGAGGCTGGCTGCGCTGGTTCTGGCGCCAGCTCACCAGCATGCGGGTCGCGCTGATCCTGCTCCTCATGCTGGCGATCGCCACGATCCCCGGGTCACTCCTGCCGCAGCGCAGCGCCGACCCCAACGGCGTGCTGCAGTACGAGGAGCAGCATCCGACGCTGTTCCCGATCCTCGACGCCTTCCCGATCCAGGCCTTCGACGTCTATGGCTCGGTGTGGTTCTCGTCGATCTACCTGCTGCTCTTCGCCTCGCTGATCGGCTGCGTGCTGCCGCGCATCGCCCACCACTGGCGCGCCCTGCGCTCGGCTCCGCCGAAGACGCCGGCCCGCCTCGCGCGCATGGCCGGCTACGTCGAGCAGCGCCTCTCGAACCCGGGCGCCGGGCAGGCCGAGCGCGAGGAGCTCGCCGAGCGGGCCGTCGCCGAGGCGCACGAGATCCTGCGCCGCCAGCGCTACCGGGCCGATATCCAGCGCTCCACCCGGCGCGACGGGACGGCCGAGGTCTCGGTCTCGGCAGAGCGCGGGTACCTTCGCGAGACCGGAAACCTCGTCTTCCACCTCGCATTGCTCGGCGTGCTCGTCAGCGTCGCCATCGGAGGGCTTTTCAGCTTCAACGGGCAGAAGGTGCTCGTCGAAGGCGAGTCCCTGCTGAACCAGCTGATCGACTACGACTCCGCGACCTCGGGGCGATCCTTCGACAGCTCGCGACTCGAGCCCTACCGGATGCGGCTCGACGAACTGGCCGTCGACTACGTCGGCCTCGACGACGCGAATACCCAGGCGATCGGCCAGGTCCGCGATTACCGGGCCTCGGTCACCCTCATCGACACCGACGGCACCGAGCACGAGGACGTCATCCGGGTCAACCATCCGCTGCGCCTCCACGGATCGCCGATCTACCTCATCGCGAACGGCTACGCGCCGACGATCACGGTGCGCGACCCCTCGGGCACGGTCGTGTTCAGCGAGTCCGTGCCCTTCATCCCCCAGAACGACGCGACTATGCTGTCGCTCGGCGTGCTCAAGGTGCCTTACGGGCTGAGCTACGAGGGCGAGGAGACCCAACTCGGTCTTCGCGGCTTCTTCTACCCGACCAAGGCTGAGCTCGACACCGGCGCCTGGACGTCCGACTACCCGGATCTCGAGAATCCCTGGCTGACCCTCGACGTGTTCGTCGGCGATCTCGGCATCGACGGAGGAATCCCGCAGTCGGTGTACGCGCTCGATACGACCGGCATGACCCAGCTCACCCGCGGCGAGGAGGGGCAGGAATCGCTGAAGCTGACCATCGGCGACACCGCCGAGCTGCCCGGCGGGATGGGCACGGTATCGCTCGACGCGGTGCCGCGCTACGCGAGCTTCGACGTGATGCGGAACCCGGCGCAGGAGTGGGTGCTGGTCTCTGCGCTCCTCGCCGTCGCCGGCCTGCTCTCGTCGCTGTTCGTGCCGCGCCGACGCATGTGGGTGAAGGCGATCGTCGTGCCCGACGGCGTGGTGCTGCAGTACGCCGCACTCGCGCGCGGCGACGATCCGACGCTCGAGCAGGCGGTCGAGCTGCTGCGCGAGCAGCATCGCGAGCGCCTGTAGCGCTCCCGGCTTCCCTTCCCCCCCCCCAACCTCCGCCCTTCCCCTCCCTTCCCTTCCGCCCTTCCCCCCCCTCCCTTCCGCCCTTCCCCCTCGCCTCTCCTTCCGCCTCCCCTTGTCCCATCCCTTCGCGGCAAGTGCTCAGTTGTGCGGGGTGCAGGCTGGCCACACCCCGCACAACTGAGCACTTGCGGGTTGCGGTCGGAGCAGGTCGGGGTCGGGCCGGGGTAGGGCCGGGGGCACGTCGCCGAGGCCGGGCACGAGCGGTGAGGGATGGCGGTGCCGCGTTACGCTGGGCGCATGGGCACGCGAGAAGACACCGTCGAGTTCCTGCTCGATCAGCTGAGCGCGCTCCCGAACCTGCGCACGCGCAAGATGTTCGGCGAGTACTGCCTCTACGCCGACGACAAACCCGTCGCCTTCATCTGCGACGACGAACTCTTCGTCAAGCCCACTCCAGAGGGGAAGGCCTACCTGGACGCCGCAGGCGCGCTCGACGAGGCCCCGGCATACCCCGGGTCGAAGCTCTACCTGCGCATCGGAGGCGACCGCTGGGAGGACCGCGACTCGCTCGCCGAGCTGATCGAGCTCACCTCGTCCGTGCTGCCGGCGCCGAAGCCGAAGCGGGCAGCGAAGCCGCAGACGCCCACGGCCTAGGGGGTGCCTGCTAGATCTTCGCCGCAAGGTGATTCGGGAGGGTGCGCGCAGTAAGCGAGGATCTCGCAGACGGGCCCGAGTCGGTGGCTAGGCTCAGAGCATGGCACAGGGACTACCAGAGGCAGGGGCCGAACCGCGCGCCCCCATGCACGTGCACGAGCGGGTCGCGGTCGTCAGCGGCGCGGGATCGGCCGACGGGATCGGCTTCGCCGCGGCGGCCAGGCTGGTGCGCGCCGGAATCCGCGTCGTGGTGGGCGCGACGAGCGAGCGGATCGTCGCTCGCGCGGCGGAGCTCGAGGGGATCGCCGCCGACGTACAGATGCGCGAAAACGCCGAAGCGCCGCCGAGCGGAAGCGCTGAAGCACGGGGCGCAGCGGGCGGATCCACCATCGAACCCGCGCCCTGGGCGGTGCCGGTCGTCGCCGATCTCACCGAGGAGGCGGGAGCGGCCGCGCTGATCGGCGCGGCGATCCACGCCTACGGACGCCTCGATGTGCTCGTGAACAACGCCGGCATGACCTCGGTGTCGGACCCGCAGGCGCCGGCCGCCGCCGAGGGCCTCGACCGCGCCGGCTTCGAACACGCCGTCACCCGCAACCTGACGACGGCCTACCTCGTGACACGAGCGGCGATCCCGCACCTCGTGCGTGCCGAGCACGGCCGCATCGTCACCGTCTCGTCGGTGTCGGGCCCGATCCTGGCCTACCGCGGCGACGTCGGCTACCACGCGGGCAAGGCCGGCCTCGTAGGCCTCACCCGTTCGCTGGCGGTCGATCTGGCCGGCTCCGGCACCACTGCGAACGCCGTCGCCCCCGGCTGGATCCGCACGGGCTCGGCGACCGAGCACGAGAACCGCATGGGCGACGCCACACCGCTCGGCCGATCCGGCACCCCCGACGAGGTCGCCGCAGTGATCGAGTTCCTCGCCTCGCCCGGTGCCTCGTATGTGACCGGTCAGGTGCTGGTCGTCGACGGCGGCAACGCGATCATGGACGAGAAAGGCTGAACGTGTCGGTGTCGTCGTCCCGCGATCTCCCAGCGATTCCGGACATCCTGAGACTAGGCTGAGTGGCTGTGCTGGAAACTCTGGAGCAGTACTCGACGCTCGCGCTCTACTCGGCGATGATCGTGTACTCGATGGCCTTCGCCTTCTACGCCATCGATCTCGCCAATCGCAGCGGCGACGATCTCGACGGCCGTGCCGCGGAACCCCGCGATACCGGGCGCGCGCACGGCGCGGGCGCGGCGGCGGAAGCC
>NZ_JBHSRW010000134.1:0-6089 GCF_042659205.1 Leucobacter soli | reverse complement strand
AGGATCGCCGACTCGCGCGCGGGAGCCGTCGCGTCCCAGCGCGCCGGCATCGTCTTCGGCGCCCGGAACACCCAGCCCGTGACCGAGGGGGACGCGTCGGGGTCGGGGCGGAGCCCGGGCAGCGCCGGCACCAGCTCCTCGAACATGATCCGCTGGACCTGCCGGGCGAAGAAGTGGCCGGCGCAGAAGTGCTCGCCGTTGCCGAAGGCCTGGTTGACGCGTCCCGTGCGCTCCATGTCGAAGCGGTCGGGCTCGTCGAAGCGGCTGGCGTCGCGGTTGGCGGAGCCGAGCACGACTTCGACCATGCTGCCCGCCGGGATCTTCTGACCGTAGAGCTCGACGTCGCGGGTCGCCATGCGCTCGACGGCGCCGATCGGTGCGATCCAGCGCATGCCCTCGTGCACCGCGAGGGGGATGTACTCGTCGGGGTCGTCGACGAGCTTCTGCCACTGCTCCGGCTCGCCGAAGAGGCCCATCAGCGTGCTGCCCGCGGCGTGCCCCGGCTCCTGCATGCCGCCGAGCAGGATCACCTTGAGCGAGGGCATGATGAGCTCGACGGGCCTCGGCTCCCCGCCTTCGCGCCCGGCCCACAGCATGTGCGAGAGCATCGAGTCGTCGGGAGTCCGGCGCAGCTGCTCGAGCAGGGGGCGGACGACCTCCTCGATCTCGGTCGAGGCCCGGTCGGCGATCGCGAAGCTGTCGGGGTCGAGGCCGAAGTTCGCGACGCCGAGGTTCAGGTCGCGGAACCAGCGGCGCAGGGTGTCGGAATCGACGTAGCCGTCGAGTCCCATGACGGTGCGGAGCGAGTCCACGCTCACCGGTTCGAAGTACGCCGACATGAGCTCGCCGGAAGTCTGTCCGTCGAGCCGCGAGAGGTAGTCGCGCGCGATCGGGCGGACGAGCGAGTCGACCATGTCGTTCACCGGCGTGGGCTGCAGCTTGGGATCGATGCCCTTCCGCAGGTCGGTGTGCGTGTCGCCGCCGGAGGTGAGCACGTTCGGCGTGCCGAAGACGCGCTGCAGGGTGGGGTGGTTCTGCGCGCCGGCCATGCCGTACTTGCCCTCGCCCACCTCGGCGCAGGCGTCGAAGCTGGTGACGAACCAGGCGTCTGCCGCGGGGATCCAGGCGACCGGTGCATGCTCCCGCAGCTGCGCGTAGCGGGGGTACGGATCGTCTTCCAGCTCGTCGAGCGTGATGTCGTCGATGAAGTCGAGGGTTGCCACGTCGCCACCCCTTTCCGCGATCGTTCCGATCGCCTAGTGGACCTGTATATCGAACAATCATACTTATCTATCGGAACATTGCAAGACCTCGACCGAACATTCGACCGGTATCTTGAAAGGCATGAGCGAGGATCGCAGGGACGAACTGATGAAGCGCGTCGGCACGAACGTCAGATTCATCCGCGAATCCCACGGGATCTCGCTCGCCCAGCTCGCCGCGCGCACCGGCGTGGCGAAGTCGACGCTCTCGCAGCTCGAGGCCGGCGCTTCGAACGCGACGCTCACGACGATCGGATCGGTGGCGGGCGCGCTCTCGGTGGATGTCGCCGAGCTGGTCCGGGAGCACGAGGAGGAGCAGGTCGTCGTGGTGCGCCGGGGCGACGGAGCCGACGTGTCCGACCAGGGCAGCGTCGGCGAGCACATGCGCACGGCGCTCGTCGGGCCGTCGGTGCTCGAGTTCCACCGGATCCGCCTCGACGCCGGCTCCTACGAGTCGTCCCCGAGCCACGGGCTGGGTTCGCGGGAGCACCTGCTCGTCGTATCCGGCGCGCTCAAGGCGGGCCCGAACGATGCCCGGATCGTGGCGCGCGCGGGCGACTACGTCTCCTACCCGGGCGACCAGGTCCACCACTTCGAAGCGGTCGAGGGAGAGAGCGCCGAGTACTGGATCGTCGCCACCTTCCCCCGCACGATGGGCGGCTGATGCGGCTGCGCCTCGATCTCGGCTACGACGGCACCGACTTCCACGGCTGGGCCGCGCAGCCCGGCCTGCGCACGGTGCAGGGCGAGGTCGAAACGGCGCTCGCCGTGCTGCTGCGCACTCCCGAGGAGCAGGATCCGCCGCGGCTCACGGTCGGCGGCCGCACCGATGCCGGCGTGCACGCCCGCGGCCAGGTCGCTCATCTCGACGTACCCGAGGCTCTCGCGGATCGGATCACGGCGTGCCGCCTCGACGGGTTGCTGCGGCGAACCGCACCCGACATCGTCATCGCCGCAGTGCGTCCGGCACCCCCGGCCTTCGACGCGCGCTTCGGAGCGGTGAGCCGCAGATACGAGTACCGCCTGCGAAGCGCGGACGCGCCCCGTGATCCGCTCACCGCGCGCTTCACCGCCGACGTGCCGCGATCGCTCGACTTCGACGCGATGCGGCAGGCGAGCGCCGAACTGCTCGGGCTGCAGGACTTCACCACCTTCTGCAAGGCGCGCGCGGGCGCCACGGCGGTGCGGACCCTGCTGCGCTTCGACTGGCGCGAGGTCGAGGGAGGCGCCTACGCCGCGACCATCGAGGCCGACGCCTTCTGCCACTCGATGGTGCGCGCGCTCGTCGGCGCGGTCGTCGCGGTCGGCGGCGGACGGATCGACCGGCCGCAGCTCATCGAGCTCCGGGACCGCAGGGAGCGGACGAGCCGCTTCGCGGTGATGCCCGCGCACGGCCTCTCGCTGGAGGAGATCGCCTATCCGCCGGACGACGAGCTCGCGTCCCGCGCGGAGCGGACCCGGGCGCGGCGGAGCCCGCTCGACTGAGTGTCTACGATGTTGCGGGCCCCGCTCGGCAGTTATCCGGCAGGCCCCGTCCAGCTCACGAACGGCGTGAATCTCCCCAAACCCCCCGCGCCGAGTGAGCGAACCGCAGCGGATCCGCTCGTTCGATCCCCCCAAGAAATTAACGAGTGGGTCCGCTGCACATCTTAGCGTGAACGGCGAAGCAGCTTTCGTGATAAGGTAGATCCTTGGTGCGCAAGCACCCGAATGTGAGCCCCCCAGGGCCGATGCACTCGCGCGACGATCATGTCGTCGCCGGGACGCGGCAGGGGAGGGATCCACGAACCACTCCATTTCGAACGAAAGCAGCATACTGTGACTCGCACGTATTCACCGAAGGCCGCTGAGCAGACGCACGACTGGCTCGTCATCGACGCCACCGACGTGGTGCTCGGCCGCCTCGCCTCGCATGCCGCCGCCCTGCTCCGCGGCAAGCACAAGACCACCTTCGCCCCCCACATGGATATGGGCGATCACGTGATCATCATCAACGCGGCGAAGGTCGTCATGGCCGCGCAGAAGGCTGCGAAGAAGCGCGCCTACCGCCACTCGGGCTACCCGGGCGGCCTCAGCTCGGTGACCTACACCGAACTCCTCGAGAAGAACCCGGAGCGCGCCGTGGAGAAGGCGATCCGCGGCATGCTGCCGAAGACCTCGCTCGGTCGTGACCAGTTCCGCAAGCTGAAGGTCTACGCAGGCCCGGAGCACCCCCACGCTGCGCAGCAGCCGACCCCGTACACCATCGGCCAGGTCGCCCAGTAATCGCCGGCTCCGAACTTCGAGATAAGGACTTTCAAGTGACTGAAGAGAACGTGGCCGTCGAGAGCTACACCACCGAGACCCCGGCCGCCCAGGCGACCGCGTCGACCCCGCGCCCCGCGCTGACCGTTCCCGGCAGCGCCGTGGGCCGCCGCAAGCAGGCCATCGCCCGCGTGCGCCTCATCCCCGGCTCCGGCGCCATGACCGTGAACGGTCGCGAGCTCGCCGAGTACTTCCCGAACAAGCTGCACCAGCAGCTGATCACCGACCCCTTCACGGTGCTCGAGCTGGGCGGCTCCTACGACGTGACCGCGCGCATCAAGGGCGGCGGCCCCTCGGGCCAGGCCGGCGCGCTCCGTCTCGCGATCGCCCGCGCGCTCAACGAGATCGACGCCGAGCACAACCGTCCGACGCTCAAGAAGGCCGGCTTCCTGAGCCGCGACGCCCGCGTCATCGAGCGCAAGAAGGCCGGTCTCAAGAAGGCTCGCAAGGCGCCGCAGTACTCGAAGCGCTAATCGCGACGTCTCGCGTTATGGCACGCCTTTTCGGCACGGACGGGGTCCGGGGCCTGGCCGGGGTCGATGTGACCGCCGAGCTGGCCCTGGGCCTCGCTCAGTCTGCGGCCTTCGTTCTGGGCCGCGACGCGCGTTCGGAGAGCCGTCGCGCCACCGCCGTCGTCGCACGCGACCCCCGAGTCTCCGGTGAGTTCATCTCGGCGGCGGTCTCGGCCGGGCTCGCCTCGGTCGGCGTCGACGTGCTCGACGCCGGCGTGATCCCGACCCCCGCGGCGGCGTACCTCGTCGCGGACACGGGTGCGGACTTCGGCGTGATGGTCTCCGCCTCGCACAATCCTGCGCCGGACAACGGGATCAAGTTCTTCGCGGGCGGCGGCCGCAAGCTGCCCGACGAGGTCGAGGACGAGATCGAGGCGGCGATGAGCCGCGCGCTCGCGGGCAACACCGGCCGCGAGGTGGGCCGGATCCGGCGCTTCGCCGACGCCGAGGATCGCTACCTCGTCCACCTGCTCGGCACGCTCGACGGGCAGCGTCTGGACGGCCTGCACGTCGTGCTCGACTGCGCGCACGGTGCAGCCGCCGGCATCTCGCCCGACGTGTTCCGCGACGCGGGCGCCCGCGTGACCGTGATCGGCAACGACCCCGACGGCTTCAACATCAACGACGGTGTGGGCTCGACCCATCTGGAACCGCTCGCAGAGACCGTGCGGCGGCACGGCGCGGATCTCGGCATCGCGCACGACGGCGACGCCGACCGCTGCCTCGCGGTCGACGCGCACGGCGACGTCATCGACGGGGATCGCATCATGGCGATCCTCGCGCTCTCCCTGTCGACCCGGGGCAAGCTGCACCGCAACACGCTGGTGACCACGGTGATGAGCAATCTTGGGCTCCGGCTCGCGATGGCGAACAACGGGATCGACATCGTCGAGACCGCGGTCGGGGACCGCTACGTGCTCGAGGAGCTGAACGCCGGAGGCTATTCGCTCGGCGGCGAGCAGTCGGGGCACGTCATCATGAGCGAGCACGCGACCACAGGAGACGGGATCCTCACGGGGCTGCACCTGGCTGCGGAGATCGTCCGCACCGGCAGTTCGCTCGCCGAGCTGGCGCAATGCATGACGGTGTACCCGCAGGTGCTGGTGAATGTGCGCGGGGTGGATCGTGGCCGGGTCGCCTCCGACGAGGTGCTGCAGCAGGCCGTCGCCCAGGCGGAGATCGTGCTCGGCGGACGGGGCCGCATCCTGCTGCGCCCCTCCGGCACGGAGCCGGTGGTCCGCGTCATGGTCGAGGCCGAGGACGAGGAACAGGCGCAGCAGCTCGCCGACGATCTCGCCGCGGTCGTGAAGACCCGCCTCGCGGTCTGAAGTCGAAGCCGACGGTGAACTAGCGCAGAATCAGCGCCGAACGAATCGAGAGATGAGAGACCCCATGAGAGCAACCACCGGTGCGATATTCGCGCTGCTCGCCGCCGCCGCACTCACGCTGACCGGCTGCGTCGGGGTCGAGTCCGAGGTCCCTGCCGCTGCACCCGAGGATTCCGCGACCTCCGAGGTCTGCGCGGGTGTGGAGACGGTCGTCGACTTCGGCGAGCTGGGCGGCGCCCCCGAGACGGGCTGCGCCGAGACCGATGCCGCGATCACCGCCGCCGAGGCGTTCCAGCAGGCGGGGGTCGAGCTCGAGGGCGTGGCCGCGAGCGACCAGTTCTTCGCCTGCCGCGTTGCCGGCGCCCCCGCTGCGGACCAGGAGCTCGAGTACGAGGGCGAGGGGTACACCGCCGACTGCGCGGGCTTCGGCCCGGCCTGGGCCTGGTGGGGTCTGTTCGTCGATACCGGCGAGGGATGGGCCTTCGCGCAGGAGGGCGCCGAGACCCAGCAGGTCGAGCCCGGGCAGCGCGTCGCCTTCGCCTGGCAGTTCGGCGACACGACCGAGCCGCGGCTCCCCGTCGACCAGTCCTGACCCGGACTCCGGTGGTCCCGCCAGTTCAGTCGGTCTCGGCGGCCGGACGCGGCCGGGCTCCGGCTGCCACGACCTGGCCGGCACTCGCACC
>NZ_JBHSRW010000133.1:0-6145 GCF_042659205.1 Leucobacter soli | reverse complement strand
CGCGGCGGCGCTGGCGGACGGCGAGGGTCGTGGTGCAGGCGGCGATGAGGACGAGGCCGGCGGCACTGGCCCACCACTCCCAGAGCCCCATGCCCGGGGCAGGAGCGGCGGCCAGGCCGGCAGCCTGAACGCTCTGCGCTTCGACGGCGGTCGGAGTTCCGTTCGCGGCCCCCGCTCCGTCCGAGCCGTCGTCGGTCTCGGCGAGATCGATGACGGCACCGGCGTCGACGCTGCCCTGCAGGGTGATGGTGTGCTCGCCCGAGAGGCCCTTCGGGAGGGTGCCCGACCAGCGGACCACACCGTTCGCGTCGGCCGTGGCCGCGTCGTCGAGCAGGATCGGTTCGGAGTAGAGCACGACCAGGATGCCCGTCTCGTTCGCCTCGAAGCCGGAGGCCTCGATCTCGATGCGGCCGCCCGGGCGCAGCCGATCCGCGTCGGTGAGCACAGTGATGCCGGTCGAGGCGGGCGCCGTCTCGGCGGGCGTCCGCTGCGTCTCGTCCGTGCCGGCGGAACTGCTGCCGAAGCTCTTGGAACTCGTAGCGCCGACGGTGAAGCTGAGCGAATCGAAGCCGATGCTCTGGCTCCCGCTGCCGCCTGCGCCGCCGCTGCTCATGCTGCCGATCACGGCGACTCCGCTCCAGGTCACCTCGCCGCCCGCGCCGACCGTCTTGCTGGCGTTGCCGAGGTCGAGGCGGTACGAGGCCGCGCCGTAGGCGGTGGTGTTGCCGGTGTGCAGCGTGGCGGAGTTCGGGCCGGTGACGGTGATCGATGGGTTCAGCACCTGGAACATGGTCTGCCCGTATCCGGTGAAGGTCACCCGCCCGGAGTAGGCGACCGTGCCGGTCTGCGTGCGCGCGTTCCACTTCGTCGCCGAGGCCTGCGGGAACAGGTAACCGGATCCGACGCCGCTCGTCGAGACCGAGCCCTTGGCGCAGTGCGACATGCCGTAGGCTTCCTTGCCGTCGCAGGTCGTATAGGCCGTGAACTTGTCGGACACGCTCCAGAGAAGGGAGCCCTCGGCGGAACCCGACGAAGGCGTCGTCCGCTTCTTCGTCTTCGCCTGCTTCGCCAGGACCGTGATGTCGACCGCGTTCGAGACGGAGTGGCCGTAGGTGCTGTCGTCCTTCGGCGAGAAGCTCGCGCGTACGGAGTGGATCCCGACCGGCAGGCTCGTGGTGGCGAGCGATGCCTTGCCCTTCTTCACGGAGACGGGCTTGCCGAGCTGCTTGCCGGCGTACGTGAACGTGACCGTGCCGGCGAGCTTCGGCGAGACGCTCGCCGTGAAGGTCACTTTCTTCCCCTTCGTCGCCTTCTTGGGCGTCGCGCTGAGCTTCGTCTTCGTCTGCTCCTTGACGACGATCTCGCCGTCGGCGGGGAGGGAGAAGGTCACCGGGTCGAGGGTCTCACCGGGTTCGTAGAACTCGCCGAACGCGATCGCGCCCTCGGAGGTCAGCGTCGCAGCGGCGTCGGTCCAGGTGAACGTCGTCCCCTTCTTCGTCGGGGTGGGAAGACGCAGGGTCGCGATCAGGGCGTTCTCCAGGAGGTAGGGCGCGCCCACCTCGGTCATGCTCTTGAACTCGTACCCGGCCGCGTCCATGCGCAGTTCACCGGTCGTCGGCGAGGTGATGACGATGCGCGGCTTGGTGAAGGTCATATCGAGCGCGTAGACGCTCTTCCCACCGATCGTCATCGGGTGCGACTGGAAGTGCACCCCGTCTGCGGCGCCGAAGGTCACGTCGGCCGCGCTGCCGTCCGTCTTTACCGTGCCGGACCCGTTCGGCCAGACGTATACGCCCTTCGCCGCCGGCTGTCTCGCGTCGCCCAGGAGCGCGGCACGACCTTTGAAACTCGTGAAATTGTAGATGTAGTTGCGGAAGCTCGCCTTGACGCCCCAGGTGAGCTTCGCCCCCTCGACCTCCGCCTCACCGATGACCCGTATCTCGATCGTGTCGGAGGCGGCGCCGGAGTAGGCGTCAGCATCGTCGGGGAGGAACCCCGCCGAAAGCCGGTGCGTCCCGACCGTGAGGTCGTCGAGCGTGAACACGGCCGCACCGTCGACGACGGTTTCCGGATCCCCGATCGCATGCTGATCGTCCAGAAGCGTGACGGTGCCGGTCACCTCGACCGGAGTGACCGTCGCGGTGAGTGTCACTGAACCGCCGTGGTCGATCGTCGCCTTGGCAGGGGTCAGCGCGATCGACGTCTGGATCGCTTCCGGCTCATCGAGGCTTCGCGCCCGCTGAGCCTGCGTCGAAGACTGCGCGTCGGCACCGGTGCCGACGTCGGACGAGGAGTCCGAGTCGTCCGCTGCACCGTCTTCGTCGGGCGCGGTGGTCTCGGCCGGCGCTGCGGGTTCTGCGCCAGGATCCTCTTCGGCAGCGGGGAGGGCGTCGCCCTCGGCCGGCGCATCCGATTCGGCGCCTTCCGACTGCGCGCCGGCGTCGCTCTGCACCGTGGATTGAGGGACGGCGTCTTCGGCGAATGCCGATGGTGCCGCGAGCGCGGATCCGGCGACGACGAATGCGGTGACCGCGGCGGCCATGATCGCGCGCAGCCCGGCGTGCCGGCTCATGCGATCACCTCTCAATCTCTCCGTGCCGCGATGTTCGACGGTCCGTCTCGGCGTCCGCCGGGGGTGCGGCACCCCCACATCCTATGAGCAGAAAATGCCTCCGAGCCGTGAGTCCGACCGTTCCGAAAGGGAGAACAGACGGCTGGGCTCACGGCTCGGAGGCATTCGATCTAGCTGACCACCTTCAGCGTGCGGGTGACGCTGCTCTTCGAGTTGGTGTTGGTGGTCGAGAGCACGGTCACCTTGATCTTGTGCGTGCCCTTCTTCAGCTTGGGAATCGTCACGTTGCCCGTGCCGCTCTTGCTCAGGGTCACGGTGCGCAGCACCTTCTTGCCGTCGTAGAGCTTGACCTTGAAGTTCGCGGCCTTGGCCTTGAGCGAACCCGGGATGGTGACGGCGACCTTGATCTTGCCGTTCTGCTTGGTGGTCACCTTGGACTTGGCGAGCTTCGCCGAGACCTTCGGGGTGGCCTTGGTCACGACGACCGTGGTCGACCCCTTCGAGCCGGCGAACTCGGCCGAGTCGCTCGTGAACGTCGCGTTGACGGCCCGGGTTCCCTTGTTCACGGGAGTGGACAGCTGGATCGCCGCCTTGCCGTTCGCGAGCGTAGCATCGTAGTTCTTGCCGTTGATCTTGACCCGCACGGCACCGGTCGGGTGCTCGTCCGAGCGCTCAGCCTTGACGGTGACCGTCGCGGTCTTCTTCACGTTGTAGGAGAAGGTGCTCGGCGAGAACTTCACCGTCGTGGTGGTCGGCATGCCGAAGACGTCGTCCCACTGCTCTTCGCTGACGTCGAGAGCGATGCGGCCGTAGATGTTCTCCGGCGTCGCCGCGGCGTGCTGCTTCCATACGAGGATCTCGTAGCGCTTGTTGCGATCGAGCTTCGCGGCATCGGCGGTCATTGTGAACGAGGTCGCGCCGTCGGTCACCGCCGGGAAGGGCGGGAAGGCGAAGGCGATGTACTCGCTGTCGGGGTCGGTCAGCGAGGCTTCGTCGCCTTCCTCGATGACAGCGGCGTAGGCGCCGGTGATCCCCGCGGGGATCCCCGTGGCGGCACCGCTGACCGTGAGACCGGCGGGGCTGGAGTCGGCGACGGAGCCCGTCACCGTCGCCGGGTAGAAGCTGATGTCCGTCGAGAGCTCGTTCACCGGCTGCTGGGTGAGGGGCTGGTCCGAGGTGCCTGCGCCGCCGTGGGTGAACACCGCGTAGCGAGCGCCCTCCGGAAGCACGCCGAGGGCCGCCTTGGTGACCTCGACCGTGTACTCGAACGATGCCGTGCCATCGGCTTCGATCGTCCAGGTGCTCGGCGCCCGGCAGTTCAGATCTCCGTCGGCGAACCAGGTGTTGGGCCCGCCCTTGCGGTCGGGGGTCGCGCCGGTAGAGACGCCGCCCTCGGAGGGCTTCCAAGTGTCCTTGATCCAGCCGACCTGCACGTAGAAGCCCTTCGGCGCCGTCGCGAAGCTCGGGCAGCCGTAATAGCCGGGGATCCCGACGAAGCTGGTGTCGAATCCGCTGCCGGTGACGGTCAGCGTGTCGCCTTCGGGCTTCAGCTGCGTCTTCGACAGCTCGATCGTCGGCGTCGCCGGCTCGGCTGCCAGCGCCGCTGTGGGCGCGAGCGCCGCCCCGCTGGCGACCAGCAGTGCCGCCGTGGCGGTGGCCAGGAGGCTCCGCATCTTCTTCTGCGCAATCATGCTGTGACCGCACTCCTTCATTTGTCTCGTTTCGATCGGCCCCCGCGAGCAGATCGCTTCTCATCGGATCGAAGTTAGGCACGCCTAAGGCGGGCACCATCATCTAGTCTGACGAATATCATCTGATGTTGCAAGCCGGATTCTTCACCCTTCCGTCGACCGCGACGATGCGCGGACGATCCGGCGACGATGCACGCACTGGGAAACGAGGGAGATCGCTCATGTCGACACCACAGGAGACGCACCACAGCGCTCCCGCGCTCGATGCGGTGCGCGCGCGCCGATCCTATTCGAGCGTGACCGAGAGCGCCCCGAGCCGCGAAGAGATCGAAGGCCTGCTCGCTGCGATGTCGAGCGTCGCGGATCATAGCGCGCTCCGCCCCTGGCGCATCATCGAGCTGCGGGGCGATGCCCGGAAGAAGCTCGGCAAGGCACTCGCGAAGGGCGGCGGCATGAGCCTGGAGAAGGGCCTCTCGAAGGCCATGCGAGCGCCGCTCGTCCTGGCCGTCGTCGTCAGCCCGCGGAAGAGCAAGAAGGTTCCGCTCTGGGAGCAGGAGGCAGTCGCCTCCGGCGTGGCGCACTACCTCGGCCTGCTGCTGCACGAGGCCGGCTGGGGTGTCATCTGGCGCACCGGCGAAGCCGTACGTTCCCAGGCCGCGCGCAAGACGCACGAACTCGAGAAGCACGAGTACCTGCTCGGCTGGCTCTACGTCGGCGGGGTGGAGGATCGCCGCCGAAAGCACAAGCCCAGGAAGCCGCTCGACGTCTCCCGCCACCTCAGCGCGCTCTGACCCCGCTGCCGCGAGCGAACCCGCGGATCCCTATCCCCTGGCGCGGCTCGGGAGCGCCGCGATCCCGACCGCGATCAGCGCGATCGTCGCGCCCACGAGCATCCACGTGGTGACGCCGCCGGCGAGCGGCAGGCCGGCCTCGATCGCCACCGCGGAGACCAGTTGCCCGGCGACGCTCGACATGCCGAGCAGCAGCACGCCCGCCGTTCGGACGAGCGCCGCCGAGAGGGCGACGAAGACGATGCCCAGCGCGCCGCCGGTGTAGAGCCAGGGCTCCGTCGGCCAGTGCTCGGGCCATCCGCGCACCGCCGTCGAGACTCCGGCCGCGACCATCAGGAACACCGTGCCCACGGCGAAGCTGATGAACGTGGCGGTCAATGCACTGTGCGCCGAGACCCGCAGCAGCCCGTTCACCGCGGTCTGCCACGACATGAGCACACCGGCGACGAAGGGGATCACGACGAGCGCCAGTCCACTGGTCGCGCCGCTCAGATCCGCGGCCACCGAGACACCGACAGCGAAGACGGCGAGCACGCCGCCGGTCAGCCGCTGCCTCGACGGGTCCATCCTGCCGCCCGGGCCTACGCCGATCCTGTCGACGACGAGCCCGCCGAGCACCTGCCCGGCGACCACGCCGACCGTGAACAGCGCCACGCCGACCACCGGAGCGGCGGCCCCCTGCCCGAAAACGAAGACCGCACCGCACGCTCCGCCGGTCAGAGACCACCAGGGGAGGCGCCCCGATCGGAGGTCGTCCCGCACGCGCCCCAGCCCGCGCCGGCCGGCGGGAGAGACGAGCAGTGCGACGATCAGCAGCAGCGTGCCGGTACCGAACGAGATGAGGGCGGCCAGGTAGGCGTCACCGAGCGCCTTCCCGAGCCCGCCGTTCAACCGCGACTGCACGGCGATGAGCGCCCCGGCCAGGCCGCTGGCGAGCAGTGCAGCCCAGATGGGGAGAGCAGGTCGGTGCGTCACCCGATCACTCTATTGGAGTCGGAGCCTCCGAAGCGGAGCCTGAATCGTGTCGTGTTTGATGGAGGGTAATCCTGTACCGAAAGGAACCCCCGGCATCATGCCCGTCCCATACCCCG
>NZ_JBHSRW010000132.1:0-6218 GCF_042659205.1 Leucobacter soli | reverse complement strand
CCGGCGCCGACGCGGACACCGGCGCCGGCGGTGGGTCAGCCGTCGAACAACTCCGACTCCGGCCGCTCGTAACGGCTCGAGCGGATCCGCCGGGCGCGCGTCAAGCCGTGCGCCCGGTACCGGATTCGCGCGGATCCGCCTCCGGACCGGCGACCAGCCCGAGCGCCACCAGCGTATGCGCGTCGCGGATCCCGTACTCCCCGGCGAGGCGCCGCAGCTCGGCCAGCTCGAACCAGCGCGCCTCCTCGACCTCCTCGTCGGTCGTGCCGAGTGGAACCGACTCGTCGACCGTGCAGGCGACGATGCCGAAGCGCTGCGGGAACATCGTCGAATCGACGTAGTAGCGGCCGATGACCCGAGGATCGACTCCCGTGTACCCGGTCTCCTCGAACAGCTCGCGCATGGCGGCGCGGATCAGCGCGGCGTCGCTGTACGCATCGTCCGGTTCGCCTGCCGCAGAGGCGCCGGTCGCGCCGCCTACGGCACTGGTGCCGGCCGCGTCACCTACGGCGTCGGTGCCGATAGCACCGCCCAAGGCGTCGGTGCCGATAGCGCCTCCCACGGCGTCGACGGCCTCGCTCGATCCGCGCGGCAGCTCCCAGAGCTCCTCGCCGGTGGAGACCCGCACGCTCCGCACCATCAGTAGCTGGGCGCCGCGCCGTGCCGCGACGGCCACGCCTGGCCGCCCGTCCGCGACGACCAGCCGGTGGTGCCGATAGCGGTGACCCGGCGGATGCTCGACCTCGGCGGCCTCCAGACGCACCGAAAGCGACCCTGCGGCCTCGTACACGGGCTGGAACTCCGGCACTAGAGCTTCCTCAGCAGGACCTTCTGCACGCGGTGATCCGCCTCCTTGCGCAGCACGAGCGAGGCGCGGGCGCGAGTGGGCCGGATGTTCTCGATCAGGTTCGGCTCGTTGATGCCCTTCCAGTACTCGTGCGCGAGGGCGCGCGCCTCATCGTCCTCGAGCTCGGCGAAGCCGCGGAAGTACGAGTCCGGGTCGGTGAAGGCCTGCTCCTTCAGCTGCAGGAAGCGGTTGGTGAACCACGCCTCGATGTCGGCGGTGCGGGCGTCGACGTAGATCGAGAAGTCGAAGAGATCCGAGACCGCGAGCGGATGCTCCATCGAGGCGGGCTGCAGCACGTTCAGGCCCTCGACGATGAGGATGTCGGGTCGGCGCACCACGGTGAACTCGCCGGGCACGATGTCGTAGATCAGGTGGCTGTAGTGCGGCGCTCCGACCTCGGGCACACCGGACTTCACCTGCGAGACGAAGCGCAGCAGCGCGCGCCGATCGTAGGACTCCGGGAAGCCCTTGCGGTGCGCGATGCCGCGCCGCTCGAGTTCGGCGTTGGGGTAGAGGAAGCCGTCGGTGGTGACGAGCTGCACCTCCGGGGTCTCCGGCCAGCGGGCGAGCATGTCGCGCAGCACGCGCGCGACCGTCGACTTGCCGACCGCGACGGAGCCCGCGATGCCGAGCACGAACGGGGTGGGCCGGTCGGTGCGGCGACCGAGGAAACCTCGGGTGCGGCGGTGGACCTCCCGGCCCGCGATCGCGTACTGGTTGATGAGGCGGCTCAACGGGCGGTACACCTCGCCCACCTCGGTCAGGTCGAGCGGCTCGCCGAGTCCGCGGTACGTGTCGAGCTCGGCCTCGGTGAGCGGCATCGGAGTCTCGCCCGCGAGTCTCGCCCACTCCTCACGGCCGATCTCGATGAAGGGGCTCGTCGCATCGTGCCGCGTGAGCGCCTGGGTATCGGCGCCGACGGCGGCGTCGGTCGGGGGTGTGCTGGGCTCGGTCATCGCACATCCATGGTGCCACTAAACTTGCCGGCATGTGCGGAATCGTGGGTTATGTCGGCCCGAACGACACGGTCGATGCCCTGCTCGGCGGCCTGAGACGGCTGGAGTACCGCGGTTACGACTCCGCCGGAATCGCCGTGCTCGACGAGCGGGGCGGGCTCGCGGTCCGCAAGCGGGCCGGCAAGCTGGCGCGGCTGATCGAGCTGGTCGAGGCCAGCCCGGTGGCGGCGGGAGGCACCGGGATCGGGCACACCCGCTGGGCCACGCACGGCGGGCCGACCGACGAGAACGCCCACCCGCACCTGGGCGACGGCGGCAAGCTGGCGGTGATCCACAACGGCATCATCGAGAACTTCGCCGAGCTGCGCGCGGAGGTTGAGGCCGGCGGCGTCGAGCTGATCAGCGAGACGGACACCGAGGTCGTCGCCGCCCTGCTCGGTCTCGAGGTGGCGCGCCTCGGCGACCTGGAGCGCGCGTTCCGCGCGGTGGTCGTGCGGTTGCACGGCACGTTCACGCTGCTCGCCCTGCATCGGGACGCCCCGGGCACCGTGGTGGCTGCCCGGCACAATTCGCCGCTCGTCGTGGGGCTCGGCGACGGGGAGAACTTCCTGGGCAGCGATGTCGCCGCCTTCGTCGCGCACACGCGTCGCGCGGTGGCGGTGGACGAGGACAACATCGCGGTCATCACTCCGGACGAGGTGCGGATCACCGACTTCTCCGGGGACCCGGTCGAGTTCGCCGAGTTCGAGGTGGCCTGGAACGCCGACGCTGCGGAGAAGGGCGGCTGGCCCTCGTTCATGGCGAAGGAGATCACCGAGCAGCCGGAGGCGATCGCGAACACGGTCCGCGGACGGATCGTGGGCGGCACTGCCGACGGTGATGGCGCTGCCGACGCTGCCGGCGGCGCCCGCGTCGAGATCCCGGAGCTGACCGAGCTGGGCGACGACACGCTGCGGAACATCGATCGCATCGTCATCATCGCCTGCGGTACGGCCTCCTACGCCGGCCAGATCGGCGCCTACGCGATCGAGCAGTGGGCCCGCGTGCCGGTGGAGGTGCAGCTGAGCCACGAGTTCCGCTACCGGGATCCCGTGCTCGACGAGCGCACCGCCGTGATCTCGGTGAGCCAGTCGGGCGAAACCATGGACACCCTCATGGCGGTGAAGTACGCGAAGGATCGGGGCGCGCTCAGCGTCTCGGTGTGCAACACGCAGAGCGCGACGATCCCGCGCGAGAGCGACGCCGCCGTCTACACGCACGCGGGGCCCGAGGTGGCGGTCGCCTCGACGAAGGCGTTCACGGCGCAGATCGCGGCGCTCTACCTGATCGGGCTGCACCTCGGCCGGGTCAGGGGCACGTTGAGCGACGCGGATGCCGCAGCAGCCATCCGTGCGTTCGACGCGCTCCCTTCGGCCATGGCCGAAGCCGTGGAGACCCACGAGCAGATCGCGCAGCTCGCGCACTGGATGGCAGACACCCGATCGGTCCTGTTCCTCGGGCGGCATGTCGGCTACCCGGCGGCGCTCGAGGGCGCGCTCAAGCTGAAGGAGATCGCCTACATCCACGCCGAGGGCTTCGCCGCGGGCGAGCTGAAGCACGGCCCTATCGCGCTCATCGATCACGGCCAGCCGGTGTTCGTGCTGGTGCCGTCGCCGCGCAAGGCGCCCGTGATGCACTCCAAGGTGGTCTCCAACATCCAGGAGATCCGGGCGCGGGGCGCGCGGGTGATCGCGATCGTGGAGAAGGGCGACACCGCGGTGCTGCCCTACGCCGACGACGTGATCCGGCTCCCGCTCACCGACGCGCTCTTCGAACCCCTCGTGCAGGTCGTGCCGCTCCAGTGGTTCGCCCTCGAACTCTCCACCGCGAAGGGGCTCGACGTCGACCAGCCGCGCAACCTCGCGAAGTCGGTGACGGTGGAGTAGCGGTGCTGCACGGCATCGGCGTCGACACGGTCGACATCCCGCGCTTCGCACGACGGCTCGAGCGGACGCCCGCACTGCGCGCGCGCCTGTTCACCGCGGCGGAGCGGGAGCTGCCGGTCCATTCGCTCGCGGCGCGCTTCGCCGCGAAGGAGGCGCTCATCAAGGCGATCGGCGGATCCGGCGGTCTCGGCTGGCAGGACATCGAGATCGTGCGCGACGCCGACCGCGCGCCTTCGTTCGCGCCGACGCCGGGGCTGCGGCGGGAGCTCGGCTCCCGCGGTGCCGGTCGGGCCCATCTGTCGATGACGCACGACGGCGGCTTCGCGACCGCCTTCGTTATCCTGGAGCGCACGACGGACGGAGCGGAAGAGTGAGAACAGGATCCATGCGCGTCGCCGAGATCTCCCTGCCCGCGATCCGGCACAACGTGCACCGAATCCGGGAGCTCACCGGAGGCGCCGTGATCGCGGTGATGAAGGCGAACGGCTACGGCCACGGAGCCGTGCACTGCGCACGGGCCGCGATCGAGGCCGGGGCCGCGATCATCGGGGTCGCCGACCTCGAGGAGGCGCTCGCCCTGCGCGAAGCCGGCATCGACGGGCCGATCCTGTGCTGGCTGCACGGTGTGCGGGTCGACTGGGACGCCGCGGTCGACGCCGGCATCGAGGTCGGAATCAGTCACCTCTCGCAGCTCGAGGGCGTTGCGGCCGCTGCCGGACGCGCCGGCCGAACGGCGGACGTACAGTTCAAGCTCGACACCGGCCTGAGCCGGAACGGAGCCGGCGTGGAGGAGTGGACCGATCTCTTCGCGCGCGGCGCCGAGCTCGTCCGGTCCGGCGAGATCCGGGTGCGCGGCGTCTTCAGCCACATGGCGAACGCGGGGGAGGAGCACGACCTCGTGCAGGCCGCCCGCTTCGACGAGGCGCTGGCGCTGCTGCGCGGCGCCGGCATCGAGCCCGAGTTCATCCACCTCGCGGCGTCCGCAGCGACCTTCGCGCGGCCCGGCCTCTACTACAACACGGTGCGCGTGGGCATGGCGGTGTACGGTTGCAGCCCGTTCCCCGACCGGACGTCGGCGGAGCTCGGGCTGATCCCCGCGATGACGCTGCGCTCGGAGATCGTCGGGTTGCGCGCGGTGCCGGAGGGTACCGGCGTCTCCTACGGCTACAACCATGTCACCCAGGGCGGTACGACGCTCGCCCTCGTCCCGATGGGCTATGCCGACGGCATGCCGCGCGCACTGAACGGCGCCGGAGCGACCGTCGCGATCGCAGGTACGCACTGCCCGATCGTGGGGCGCATCGGCATGGATCAGTGCATCGTCGATGTGGGCTCGCTCGCGCGCAAGGTCAGCGTGGGGGAGCCGGTCGTGCTGTTCGGGGATCCGAGCACGGGCGTGCCGCCGGCCGAGGTATGGTCCGAGGTGCTCGGCACGATCGTGTACGAGGTCGTCGTCGGCATCGGCCCCCGAGTGCTCAGAGTCGCGGTCGACCATCTGCCCGGTGCTCCGGACGAGGATGTGCTCGTGCCGGCGGCCGGTGACCGGAGCGGCGAGCCCGTCTCGCAGCGCTTCGACGTCTCGGATCCCGAGCGCATGCACGAGCTCGGAGTCGAGCTCGGCGGGCGTCTCGCGGCGGGCGACCTCGTGATCCTGACCGGCCCGCTCGGAGCGGGCAAGACCACGCTGACCCGCGGCATCGGCGAAGGCCTCGGCGTCCGCGGTCCGGTGACGAGCCCGACCTTCGTACTGGCGCGCACGCATCCATCTCTCGTCGACGGGCCGCCGCTCATCCACCTCGATGCGTACCGCCTCGCCGACGCCGCAGAACTCGACGACCTGGACCTCGACTTCGACGGCTCGGTCGTCGTCGCCGAGTGGGGAGCCGGGATGCTCGAGGAACGCGGATCCTGGATCGAGATCGTCATCGAACGGCCGACGGGATCGACCGCCGCGGGCGGGGCACTCGAGGATGAGGATCTCGGCGAGGAGCTGATCGAGCCGCGCGTCATGACGATCGCCGGATACGGGCCGCGTTGGGCGGACGGAGTGCTGCCGTGAACGAGGGAGCGCTGCGCGGGACGGCGTCGAACGACGGGGCGCCGAACGACGGGGCGGAGATCCAGGACCCGGCGCCGCGCGGCGTCAGCGCACCGGAGCTCGGCGCGCAGACGCTGCTCGCGATCGACACGGCGCTCGGCACCAGCGTGGCGCTCGGCGTCGGCGGAGGAGCCGGCGGTACACCCGGTGGCCGGATCTTCGAGGTCGCGAGCGATGATCCGCGCGGGCACACCGAGGCCATCGGCGTGCTGATTTCCCAGGTGTTCGAGATCGCCGAGTCGTCGCCGACCGAGGTGACGGGGGTGGTCGTCGGGATCGGGCCGGGCCCCTTCACCGGGTTGCGCGTCGGCATCGCCGCAGCACATGCCTTCGCTGCGGGCCGCGGGGTGCCGCTGCTGCCGCTGCAGGGCCACGAGGCCGTCGCGCTCGAT
>NZ_JBHSRW010000131.1:0-6253 GCF_042659205.1 Leucobacter soli | reverse complement strand
GCCGCGGACCGGCCGGACAGCGATCCGCCCCGCCCGGCCGGAGCGGCTGGACGGGGCGGATGCCGGAGAATGGCTCGCCGTGGCGTGCCCGAGGACGCGCTACTGCGAGAGCACGTCGGCGCAGCTGATCAGCTGTCCGGCGACCTCTACGCTCTCCGCACCGTTCGCGCAGGCCTCGGCCGCGTCGAGCACGCTGCCGCCGATCGCCGACATGGCGGTGACGAAGAGGATCATGCCGATGATCCAGAAGAGCGTGAGCACCGCGCCGACGATGATCGCGGCGACGCCCAGCCCGTTCTTCGCGCCGGCCTTCTTCGACTGCACGACGGCGACGATGCCGAGGATCATGCCGATGACCGGCAGAAGGAACGCGAGGATCAGGCCGACGATGCCGAGCGTCCTGCCGGGCTGAGCGGCCGGCGCCGGCGCCGGCGCACCGGTGTAGGCGGGTGCGGCCGGGGGCTGCGGCGGAGGCTGGTTGGGGTCGAACTGCGGGGGCACGGGGGTGCTCATGATGAGGAGTCCTCTCGGTATCTGTGAAGCGTCTTTCGACATCCCCAGCCTAGGGGAACGGCCTCGCCCGGCGCAGGATCCGAACGAAAGTCGGCTCGGATCGGACGGAGCGGGTGCGCACGTGCCGCGCCCGTCCGCCCGCGCCGCACACGGCTCCTACACTTGAGGCATGACCGTGCCTCAGACGCCGCCGCGATCCGCCGATCTGCTCGATGCGATCCGGGAGCGCGTCGTCATCGCCGACGGGGCGATGGGAACGCAGTTGCAGGACGCCGCCCCGACGCTCGACGATTTCCATGGGCTCGAGGGCTGCAACGAGATATTGAACGTCTCGCGCCCCGACATCATCCGCGACATCCATGATGCCTATCTCGCGGTCGGCGTCGACGCGATCGAGACCAACACCTTCGGCGCGAACTGGTCGAACCTCGGCGACTACGGCATCGACGACCGCATCGAGGAGCTCTCCGAGGCGGGCGCGCGCATCGCCCGCGAGGCCGCCGAGGCCGCCGAAGCGAGCGACGGCCGCATGCGCTGGGTGCTCGGATCGATCGGCCCCGGTACCAAGCTGCCGAGCCTCGGCCACACCTCCTACGCCCACCTCAAGGAGACCTTCGCGCTGCAGGCCGCGGGCCTCATCGGCGGCGGTGCGGACGCCCTGCTGATCGAGACGAGCCAGGACCTGCTGCAGACGAGGTCCGCAGTGAACGGCTGCAAGCTCGCGATCGAGCGCACGGGGATCCGGCTGCCGATCTTCGTCGAGGTGACCGTCGAAACGACCGGCACGATGCTCATGGGTTCCGAGATCGGCGCGGCCCTCGCCGCACTCGAGGCACTGGGAATCGACGTGATCGGTCTCAACTGCGCCACCGGTCCCGCCGAGATGAGCGAGCACCTGCGCTACCTGTCGAAGCACTCGCGCGTGCCGGTCATGGTGATGCCGAACGCCGGCCTGCCGGTGCTCGGCGCGAACGGCGCCGTCTACCCGCTCACGCCCGACGAGCTCGCGGTCGCGGAGGAGCAGTTCGTGCGCGAGTTCGGCATCGGCCTGGTCGGCGGCTGCTGCGGCACGACGCCGGCGCACATGCGGGCGGTCGTCGAGCGGATCGGCGGATCGGCGCCGGCGCCGCGGCAGCCGAGCCACGAGGACGAGGTCGCGAGCCTCTACCATGCGGTGCCGCTGAAGCAAGACGCCGCGTTCCTCGCCATCGGCGAGCGCACCAACGCGAACGGTTCGAAGGCGTTCCGCGAGGCGATGCTCGCCGAGGACTGGGACGAGTGCGTCGAGATCGCGAAGGCCCAGATCCGCGACGGCGCCCACCTGCTCGACGTCTGCGTCGACTACGTGGGACGCGACGGCGCCGCCGATGCCCGCGAGGTCGTCTCGCGCCTCGCCAGCGCCTCGACGCTGCCGATCGTGATGGACTCGACCGAGCCCGCCGTGCTGCAGGCCGGGCTCGAACTGATCGGCGGCCGCGCCGTCGTGAACTCGGTCAACTACGAGGACGGCGACGGCCCGGCGAGCCGCTTCGCGCGCATCATGCCGCTCGTCAAGGAGCACGGCACAGCGGTCATCGCGCTCACGATCGACGAGCAGGGCCAGGCCCGCACCCGCGCCGACAAGGTGCGGATCGCGTCGCGCCTCGTCGACACCCTCACCGGCGAGTGGGGCCTGCGCGTCGGCGACATCATCATCGACGCGCTCACCTTCCCGATCGCCACCGGCCAGGAGGAGACCCGCCGCGACGCGATCGAGACGATCGAGGCGATCCGCGAGCTCACGACGAAGTACCCGGGACTGCACACCACGCTCGGCGTCTCGAACGTATCCTTCGGCCTGAACCCGGCCGCGCGAGTGGTGCTCAACTCGGTGTTCCTGCACGAGGCCGTGCAGGCGGGGCTCGACTCGGCTATCGTGCACGCCGCGAAGATCCTGCCCCTCGCCTCGATCCCCGAGGAGCAGCGCTCGGTCGCGCTCGACCTGGTCTGGGATCGGCGCGAGTACGACGCCGACGGCAACCTGAGCTACGATCCGCTCGCGAGGATGCTCGAGGTCTTCAGCGACGTGGATCTCGCCTCGATGCGGGATCAGCGCGCAGCCGAACTCGCCGCACTGCCTGTCGCGGAACGCCTCGAGCGCCGCATCATCGACGGCGAGCAGAAGGGGCTCACCGAGGACCTGCAGCTGGCCCTCGACGACGGCCACTCCGCGCTCGGCATCGTGAACAGCATCCTGCTTTCCGGCATGAAAGTGGTCGGCGAGCGCTTCGGCGCGGGCGAGATGCAGCTCCCGTTTGTGCTGCAATCGGCCGAGACCATGAAGGCGGCGGTCGCGTGGCTCGAACCGCACATGGAGAAGGTCGAAGGCGCTTCCGCCTCGAAGGGCACCATGGTGATCGCGACCGTGCGCGGGGATGTGCACGACATCGGCAAGAACCTGGTGGACATCATCCTCACCAACAACGGCTACACGGTCGTGAACATCGGCATCAAGCAGCCGATCTCCGACATCATCGCGGCGGCCGAGTCGCACGACGCCGACGTGATCGGCATGAGCGGCCTGCTCGTGAAGTCGACCGTCGTGATGAAGGAGAACCTCGAGGAGCTGAACGCGCGCGGTCTCGCGAAGCGGTGGCCGGTTATCCTCGGCGGTGCCGCGCTCACCCGCGCCTACGTCGAGGACGATCTGGCCGCGATCTACGAGGGCGAAGTCCGCTACGCCAAGGACGCCTTCGAAGGACTCGCGCTCATGGAACCCCTGGTGCAGGTGGCGCGCGGCGCGTCACCGGACGAAGTGGGGCTGCCGGCGCTGAAGAAGCGGATCCACCGCCCCGGCGCCGCTCTCAAGCTCACCGAGGTCGAGGATCTGCCCGCGCGCAGCGACGTGGCGTCGGACAACCCGGTGCCGACTCCCCCGTTCTGGGGCACCCGCATCGTCAAGGGCGTCCCGCTCGCCGACTACGCCGCGCTGCTCGACGAGCGCGCCGTGTTCATGGGGCAGTGGGGGCTCCGCTCCGGGCGCGGCGCGGGTGCGGCGAGCTACGAGGAGCTCGTCGAATCCGAGGGGCGGCCCCGGTTGCGCGCCTGGCTCGACCGCATGCACACCGAGGGCATGCTCGACGCCTCGGTCGTCTACGGCTACTTCCCCGCCTGGAGCGAGGGCGACGACGTCGTGATCCTGCATCACGGGAGCGACGGCGAGGGCGGGGCGGGCGTGCTCGCCCCCGACGGCGGATCGGGAGCGGCCTTCGGCTCCGAGCGGCTGCGCTTCACGTTCCCCAGGCAGCGGCGCGACCGGCACCTGTGCCTGGCCGACTTCATCCGCTCGCGCGCGGCCGTCGAGGCGGAGGGCCGGCCCGACGTGTCCGCTGCACAGCTCGTGACCGTCGGCTCGCGCGTCGACCAGCACACCGCGAAGCTCTTCGCCGGCGACAAGTACCGGGAATACATGGAGTTGCACGGGCTCGCCGTGCAACTGACCGAATCGCTCGCCGAGTACTGGCACCAGCGCACCCGCCTGGAGCTCGGTTTCGGGGACGAGGAGCCCGACGACGTCGAGGGCTTCTTCAAGCTGAAGTACCGGGGTGCACGGTTCTCGCTCGGCTACCCCGCGTGCCCCGAGATGGCGGATCGCACCAAGGTCGTCGAGCTGCTGCGCCCGGGGCGGATCGGAGTCGAGCTCTCGGAGGAGCTGCAGCTGCACCCGGAGCAGTCGACCGACGCCTTCGTGTTCCATCACCCGGAGGCGAAGTACTTCTCGGTGTAGGCCCCTACCCTGCCGCGTCATCCAGCCCAGTGCTGGTGCACACGCCAAACTGTACGAGATCGTCGGGACTGTACGTCTTTGCCGCACGATCCCATGCAGTGCCGACGATCTCGTACTGTTTCGCGGGCGGAGACGAGGCCGGGTCGGCGTTCACAAGAGGCGCGACCACCGCAGAACGTGCGAGTTGTCCACATCTCCCGCCCGACGGAGTCGCTCAGCACCCGCATCGATGAGACTCACGGGTATGCCCCTCGATCGTGTCGCTGCCCGCGTGCCCCGGCTCCGCGCCCATCTGCGCAGCCGGCGCCGGCTCATGGCCGACGGGCTCAGCGAGGCCGGCCTGCGCACCGCGGTGAACCACGGGCAGATCCTGCGCATCCTGCCCGGTCGCTACGTCTCCGCCGACGACTGGCGCGAGCTCGAGCGTGAGGATCGGCACCTCCTCCGCGCGATCGCGGTCGAGCAGGGGGCGCGGAAGGCGCCGCTCTTCTCCCACTTCACCTCGGCGATCCTGCATGATCTACCCCTGCTGCATTTCGCGCACGCCCACGTGCACGTGTCCGCGATCAACCTGCCGAGCACGCCTCCGCACCGGCGGCGAGCGCTCGGCGATCCCGACCAGATCGCCGAGACGGCGGTGATCCGGCACAATCTCTCGACGCTCCCGGACGCAGACGTAACCACCGGTGGGATCAGGCACACGCTGCTGCCGCAGACCGTGATCGATGTGGCGCGCGCCGCACCCTTCGCCGCCGGCGTGGTGTGCGCCGACGCCGGCCTTCGGCGTCTCGTCCGCGAACACGGCATGACCGTGGAGGAGGCTCGCTCCGCTCTGCTCGGCCGGCTCGAAGAGGTGCCCCGGGCTCGCTGGTCTGATCGGGCACAACGCGTACTGCGTTTCGCGAGCGCCCTCGCAGAGTCGCCCCTCGAGAGCCTCACGCGCCTGCAACTCGCACGCCTCGGCTTCGATCTGCGCGAACAGGTACCGGTGCGGGGCTCGGGAGGGGCCGCGTACCGCATGGACTTCGAACTGACCGGCCGCAAGATCTTCGTCGAGGCCGACGGTCGGTCCAAGTACTCGGACGCGCGCATGCGGGGCGGGCTCAGCGCAGAGGAGGTCGTCTTCCGCGAGAAACGGCGCGAGGACTCCATCCGCAACGCGACCCAGCTGGCGATCGTGCGCAGCCTCTGGGCCGACGCGCAGCACCCTCGTGCGATGACGTCGCTGCTCCGCGGATGCGGCGTCGAGCCGCCGAACCCCGAGGGGCTGGCGCGAGCGGATCTCTACTGAACGAGCCGGCGGTGGCCCCGCAATGGTGCGGGCGGCGCCCGGGCGACGGGCCCGGTAATGGACCGGGTGGTGGGCCGAGTGCTGGACCGGGTGCTGGACCGTGCAACGGCCGCGGAGCGTGTCCGTCGCGTTCCAGACTGTACGAGATCGTCGGGGCTGTACGTTTTTGCTGCACGATCCCATGCAGCGCCGACGATCTCGTACTGTTTCGCGGGCGATTCACGTGCGAAGCGACGACCGGAGGAGGTGCGAGGCCGGAGAGGCCGGAGGGGACTGAGCGGGAGGGCGGGTGCGGAGTCAGGACCGTCGGGCCAGCGGAGAGCGCCGGAGCGAGGCCAGGACTGGACGGCCGATGAGCACGATCCCGAGCACCGTGGTCACAGCGCGCACCGTGTCCCAGGTGAGCGTCGACGTGACGAGCGAAAAGGTGAGGAAACGGATCAGGTTGCCGCCGAGGCCCGCCTCCGCGTCGTAGGAGATGCTCGTATCGCCGCCGACGGCGAACGGCCAGAACCAGACGTTGAGCAGCAGCCCGAAGAGGTACGAGGCCACGACGCCGTAGGCCGCGAGCAGGGCGAGCTCGGGCCAGGGTCCGCGAAGCCCGTTGCTCGGGCGGTCGACAGCATCGGCGGTCCGAGGACGCCGGACGCCTCCCCGACCGCCCGCGGCCCGCCCGCCCCCTG